>WRKZ01000011.1 GCA_009777835.1 Oscillospiraceae bacterium
CATGAATACTGGAGAAAATAGGCGGCAGAAAAATAATGTTGACTGGAAATCAATTCATCAGAAGGCGGTAACAGACTTAAATTCAAAGAAAACTTTTGTTGACAAAACTCATTATTTGTGGTATGATGTTCTTATGCACGAGATTACTGCTGATGAGTCGGACCCGAGAGCATGAAATACGGAAGGAGTGAAACTTTATGAAATGTGCGAGTGTTAGAGAATGTGCTTGCTCTAAAACAACCTGCGAAAATCACGGAAAATGCTGTTCTTGCGTTGTAAAACACCGCGAAACCGACAGCTTGCCGTTCTGCCTTTTTGCCGACAATGACGGTGATAAGAGCGTGTCGGCTTATTACAAAAAACTGAAAGAAAGATTCGGCTAAACAAGAGTGAAGAGCGAATTTACTTCGCTCGTAACTTGACGAAAGCTAAGAGGTGTGACTATGAAAAATTTGAAACCGGTTGTGGATTTTAGAAGATGTTTCGCAAGCAAAGACGTTTGCACTGCAATCAAACTCTGCCCGTTCGAGGCTATTACTTATATTGAGGTTGATGTCCCGATACTTGACAAAACGCTTAGATGCAATTGCAACGAGCGTGAGGCATTAGGATTAACGCCGATGTCGGCGAAACCCGGCGGAGGTTGTAATTGTGCGGGTGGTTGCGAAAGTGAGAGCAATGACCCCTTGTACGATTGCGGAGGTACTCCCTACGGCAGAATTGTCATTGATTATGACAAATGTACAAGGTGCGGAATCTGTGTCAAGGAATGTTGCGGCACTGCAATTGGCTTGTTTCCTGAGCACTTTGTTGTTGAGCCTATAGTTGGTAATGTCAAATGCGGCTGTGCGGACGGCTGTTGTTGAAAAATCGTAATGATTAGGGGAGAATCTAAACTAATGGCAATACGAAAACTAACAAATTGGAATGACCCGCTATTCCGCAAGACAAGCCGTGTTGTGGACAAATTCGATGAGCGATTGCACACGCTTCTTGGCGATATGCACGACACTCTCGAAAAAGTCAACGGCTATGGTTGTGCGGCAGTTCATGTCGGGATTCTGCGGCGGGTTGTGGTTATTCTTGATGAAAGTGGAGTTATTGAACTGATTAATCCCACAATTACCGAAGTAAGCGAAAAAACTGTTTTATTTGAAGAAGGTTCAATCGCCCCCGACTCGCCACAACAGGTTGTAAAACGACCTAAAATCGTGACTGTGACAGGATTTGACCGTAACGGTGAGCCTATCACAATTACAGCCGAGGATTTCCTTGCGGCGACTTTGTGTCACGAAATTGACCACCTTGACGGTGTGCTGTTCACGGATAGGGACAAAGAATATGAAGCTGAGGAGGATTTGAATTATGTCATCAATTTTAAGCACAAGTATGAAAGTTGAGTTTACTGAAAGTGAAATCCAAACAATGCACAAAGCTCTCGAAAGTTGGGGATTAGAGGCACAAATCGGTGTCGCTGTTGAGGAATGTGCGGAGTTGATTGTCGCACTTCAAAAGTACGTCAACCGCTCGATTAAGCCGTCCACGGATGACATTTTAGACGAAATCGCCGATGTTGAGATAATGTTGGCACAGATTCGTCTTGCGTTGGATTTGGACGATAATACGCTCCGTGAGCGGATTGAACGTAAGTTTAATAAATTGGGAAAGTATTTTAATGAATAGCATTGAGAAAATAAATTATATTACCAAAGGTTGGTGTTGAATTCCTGTCAAAGCATCGCAAATCGTTCGTGGGATTGAGTCGAAATCGGCAACTAACGAAGTCGGTTTTTCTAAACAATCGTCCTGCGCAAGCGGAACAAAGTAATAATTACGCCTGTTTAGTAAAATCCCGATGTTTTTCGCTGAACCTGCAAGTGCATCATTTGTAGCTATGCAGAGGATAACGGGTCGCGCATTACGAATATGGGATTTAACCGCCATAGTTACCGCAGTGTCGGTAGTCGCGTTGCGGCAACATCGCGGGAACATAGTCTGGTGCCGTTACACTATGCTCCCATAAGAAAAATGTGGATTTCACCTGTTTCGCTATCCCACACAACCCTATCCACACAACGCTTGATGAAGTTCCGTTTGTTGATTACAGATAACTCGTTGAAGTTTTCTTTCAAATATCGCAACCCCGATTCAATCTCGAAGAACATTTCTTCAAAGTTGTGTTCTCGGCGTGAGGCGGTTTCGTTTTGAGTAAGCTCGTCGGTCAACTCTCGAACCTGTGAACTCAATTGTGATATTTCCGAATTAATACGTTTGTGAGTATCGTCGTCAACGCCTTTAGACAATGCTGATATTAGACTTTGGATTGCAGATTCCTTTTCTGTAATCCTTTTTTTGATTGCGTTACTATTCGCAGTAAAAGTATCGTTTATGTTATTGATTTTCTTTTTCAGTTCCTGCAATTGCAATCCTACCGCCGAATTCTCAATATCGTAATCCAACAGCAACTTGCAGATTTGCTCGTCAATCAATAATCCATTTATATTTTCGGCATCGCATTGCTGTTTCTTACTTTTCTCCTTGGTTTCGCACAAATACGAGAAAGAACGCTCACCATCTTTGTTTACTTTGTAATATTTAGGGCGCATATACGCCCCGCACTTGCAACGAATCACTCCCGATAATAAAGCGGTTGAGTTGTACACTTTGCGGAACGTTTTGTCGGCGTTTACGCGTAGGATTTCTTGGATTTGAACCCACTCACTCCCCTTGATTACTCCTTTGTGCTTACCGATTGCTACAATCCACTCGCTCTTTGCGTTTTTCGTGCGTTGCTTGTCACTTTGAGTCTTGTTGTAAACTATAAATGCGGATTTTCCGTCAATCTCGGATTCTTCACAACATAAATCGCTGCCGTTTGATAAAAAATAATGATACGCTTCTTTGTCGGCGGTGCAATAAACCGGATTAATCAGAATCTGTCTTATTGTAGAAATGGTAAATTTCTTGTCTTTCTTGGAAGTCAATCCCGAATTAAGTAAATACGTTTCGACTTTATTCAAACTCTCAAACTCTAAGTATTTTTTGAAAATAGTGTATACTGTATTAATTTCGTCCGGTTCAACTTCAAGTCGAAAAGAAGTCCGCACTTTATCTCCCATGTCGATTTCTTCATCCTTGACAGACTTGTAACCGGTTGGAGTTAGTCCGCCGAGCCATCGACCTGTACGCGCAAGCAAGTGCATATTATCACGAACACGTTCGGCAATCGTTTCACGCTCTAACTGTGCGAATACTGAGGCGATGTACATCATCGCTCTGCCCATAGGGTTAGACGTGTCGAATTGTTCTTTTATACTGATGAACGAGATTTTATTCGTGTTGAGTTCCTCTATCAAAGCAGAAAAATCGCTGACGTTGCGGCTAACACGGTCAAGCCGATAGACGACGATGTAGTCGAATTTATTCGATTTATTGTCGTTCATCATCTGAATAAACCGTGGACGTTTCATGTCCTTTGCCGAAAATCCTTCATCTTCATAGATTGTGATTTTCTTATCACCGTCTTGAGGGAAATGTGCATTGATATAATCTGTACACATTTCGATTTGATTATCAATCGACTCACCTTTGCCGGTGAATTTTGATTTTCGGGAATAGATTGCGAATCTCATATTATTGACCCTTCACTTCCTACGTTGTTTGAACTGCTGTTTCTACAATTAAAATCCCTCGGTTTGGCTGAATCGAGGGATTTATTGTTTTGCGTTCGTTATGCGATTATGAGGTTTTCTACATCTTCTATAGACAATCCTGTTGCATCAGCAACATCTTCAATGGGCATATCCTTTCCAAGGAGTTTTTTGGCTACTGTTAAGGCTTTTTTGAGTTCACCTCTTTCTTCTGCTTCTCTGCTCTGAACCGCTACATATTCGTCTAAATCCCATTGTGCATACAACATATCGACAACCTCCATGTTCAACTATCCGATGATGAGGTCTTCAACTTCCTCAACCGATAAGCCGGAAATTTTAGCAGCCTGTTCAGTCGTCAGACCCATTTCAAGCGCACTTATCGCCACTTCTATCGCCTTCTTGCGTTCACCTCTGAGTTCACCTCTGAGTTCACCTCTGAGTTCACCTCTTTCTTCTGCTTCTCTGCTCTGAACCGCTACATATTCGTCTAAATCCCATTGTGCATACAACATATCGACAACCTCCCCTCCGTGTTTCTGTAAAAAATCGGTTAAAATATTTTTTTCAATACAATCGTTTATTGCTTTCTCAATCGCCTTTTTAAGCTCCATTCCGGAAGCTCTGTTCTTGTTGATTTCATCGACAATCTCTACATAACCGTCAAGCTCGACACTCTTTTGTACGACATCCCGATTGTGACCTTTGTTGATGTTCAAAACCCGAACGGTCAGTTCCAGACCGCCATTAGGTTTGTGTCCCTCGGGCAAGTTGTGGAACGCATCGGAAAGTTTCAACATCTCCTCGTCGGGCTGATTTTCGGAATCAGTGCCGTTGTATAGGACGATGAACTCCGGTCGCGGTAGTTTGACTAATTTCGACGAGTAGATTTTCTTTTCCACAAGATTGTCATAGACTTTAGCAAGGTAAATCATGAGCCGTATCGGCATATTGGGATTTTTTGATGACTGCTGCTCAACGAGAACCACGAGTTTTCCGTCAATGACAAAACTCAAATCATTGTACCGCCCCTTGACGAATACGCCTTTGAGCGTCGTGATTTCAATAGGGGTGTCAAGCGGATAATCGCTCTGCGAAAGCGCGTTGTACAGCCCTAATGCCGTCACTGGTTCGGAAAACAACGTCGAGAACATCGTGTCTTTATACTCCCTGTTTGCGCTGTTTGCCGGAGTTTTTGATTCCATATGCGAGTTAGCTCCTTTGGTTTTGATTAGTCTTAATAGAAACATTATAGCACGATTTCGGCAAGATGTCAAGAGGGTTTTTAAAGATTCTTCAGATTTTTCCAGAGGTGGCTATACCCTCCTGTTTCTCTGTTTATCGTATTTCGATATACATATTATTATCTTGACGATTGTCAAACAGATTTTGTGTCCGAAAATCGGTTCTATTTTCGGTCTTATTTTCGGTACGGAAAAAAATCTGATTTCGTGTTTGTTTTCGTCAAAAATCTATGATAAAATATTGTGTAAAAGGGAGGAGATAGAGCGGTGAAGTTAGATTTCAACAACATAAGTGATGAACTGATTATCTATGAAGCGTTCGGCGTAGAGGGGAACGAATCAGAGGCTTTGAACGATGCCTACTTGGATTTGTTCGAGTTAGTCGGCAAGGAGGCAATGATCAAGATTTACAAGCACTGTAACGGCGATAAACTCAATCTGCCTAAACGCCTTTACCGTCAGGACTTCGTCACTAACCTTGCTCAAAGAGAGAAGGACAGGCGTGAACGCGCTAAGATTTCACGGGCGGCGGGGTATTCTGTTAATACTATTGAGGAATTGTTGGATAAGGGTAGGAAGAAAAAAGGAAAGTGAGGGGTTCGCTTATGAATAACACGAAAACCACAAGTTATGGCGTAATCGTGTTTTGGATTATTGTGTTTTGGCCGGTCGGTACTTATATGTTGGTCAAAAACCTGCAAAACAGCAAAGCGGCTGTGATTAACGGGAGTAACGCACCTCGAAATGTTGCGTTTGTTTTGTTGGGTTGCGCCGCTATGACACTCGTAACCGGTGCAAGCGACCCCGAAACACGAGAAATGATAGGGGTGTTCATTCTGGTGAGTATAGGGCTTGCAATCGGCGGTGTTTACTTGTTAAAAGTGTTTGACGACACCAAAAAGTTAGCCGTCGAGTTCAAGAAGTACTTAAACGTCGTCATCAACGGTAAAGTCACAAACATAAACGAGATTGCTCAATCGGCCGGGGTTAGTCGTGACGTTGCCGAAGAAAAACTTCAACGTATGATTGATTTGCAGATTTTCAAAGGGGCGTACATTGACCACAAAGCGGGCGAACTCGTTCTCGGAGCAAAACCAATTCAACCCGATGTGGAGTATATGAACATCGCTTGTCCTAATTGCGGGGCGGTTCAGAACATCATCAAAGGCGGGAACAACGCCTGTGATTATTGTGATTCAGCGTTGTAAAACGCCGAAAATAAAAAAATTTTGGAGGAATTAGGTATGGGATTATTGGACAAGGCAAAGGGGCTTGCCGACAAAGCAAAACAGTCAATTGATGACAAAGTGGCCCGCGCAGACAGCGCAAACGAAGAGAAAGAGAATGAGGGGCTTTCTCCGGAAGAGATTGCTGCAAAGGATGCAGCTAAGGCGATTATACTCTTTAATAAGTTTGAACTCGGGGCATCTTTTTACGAAAAAGGAGAATGGAAGTGGAAAGAAAAAGGCTCTTTTGGGTTTGGGCTTTCAGATGGTAAAGGTTCGCATTCAGACCCTTTATTTGGTTTGCGCGTGAAATTTACAAACACAAGCGACAGAAGAGCAAAGTATGTGGTATTGGGTGTGAGCGTGATAAATTCAGTCGGCGATGTAATACAGACCAAGGATTTTGAAATCACAGGGCCTTTTGAGTCGGGTAAGAAGTCTGAAAGCACTTTTAGAAAATGCCTTGATAAACAGGCGGAAAAAATTAAGTTATCAAAAGTCGCGATAACATATTTCGACGGTGATACTGTGACTTTGGAGGGGAAATGGTTAAACAGATTGATTAAAGACGGCGCAGGCGCAAGTCTTATGAACTTTGTAAAAGCATAGGTTGTTATGGAAAGGAAGCCCGTCGTGGGCTTCCTTTCGCATTAAACACTACCCCTTTATAAAATCCAAATAAAGGGGGACTCCACAAAATGAAACAAGAAATCAAACCCTTGACCCACCGGAATATCACGACAAAATACTTCAAAGACTGGTTTTTCAACATGGACGATTGGCTCGACAGTGGAGCAACTCCGGAAAACTTCGATTACAACAGTTTGACCCACAACGAATCGCAAGAAATCTACGCTTACGGCTATTTCATCGACGACAAACTCGACGGAATAATGCGCATAATACGCAACCGCAATGGCGTTCTGATTGATTGGTTGTATGTAAATCCCGGCAAGCAAAACCGGGGAATCGGCACTGAATTGATGAGTTATGCAATCGACAAATTCGGTGAGGAGTGCGATATGCGGCTTAATGTCGTGGGCTTGAACGAGGGCGGACAGCGGTTTTATGACAGGTTTGGGTTTGAGAAAGTCAAGCCGTTTATTTACCACGAATTGGCTACCGGAGCGAAAAAGCGGTGTTACTTGATGAAGCGTGTTCGGTGTGGGAAGTCTGTTCCGATTGCTCGCCCGAGTCGGTTCTTATGCTGATTGTTGCGTTTTACGGGAAGCCCTTTGTGGGCTTCCTTCGTTTTTTGCTTTGCAATTCCTCCAACGCCTCAAGCTGCTTGACCGCACACTCGCGATAATGCGGTGTCAGCGATAGCCCAAGCTTATAAGGCGTATTATTCGGTTATTGACGGGCTTGCGTTCACTCCGAACCGCCGAGTTGCGCCGTAAGCCAATCCTCAAAATCACCGTCGGGGTGGATTGTTTGAAACACTCGTTTGAGGTCTTCATAAGTGTCGAGCGTATACGGGTGATTTTCAGGTAACATAATAAAGTAAATTTTGTATGACTTCAAAAAATACTCCAACGCCTGAACGTAATCACCTTGTTTATAGCGAACACCACCAATATTGTTATAGGTTGTTGCGGTGGACGGGTGGTCTGTGCCTAAGACTTTTTCGCGAATCGTTAAAGCCTTATTGTAATACTCCAACGCCTTATCGTAATCACCTTGGTTATTGTAAACAAGACCGATATTGTTATAGGAGGTTGCGGTATCCGGATGGTCTGTGCCTAAGACTTTTTCGCGAATCGTTAAAGCCTTATTGTAATATTCCAACGCCTTATCGTAATAACCTTGATTACGGTAAACTTCACCGATATTGTTATAAGTCATTGCAGTGTTAGGGTGGTCTGTGCCTAAGACTTTTTCGTGAATCGTTAAAGCCTTATCGTGATACTCCCATGCTTTATCGTAATCACCTTGATTACTGTGAGCATTACCGATATTGTTATAGGTCGTTGCGGTGTCAAGGTGGTCTGTGCCTAAGACTTTCTCACAAATCGTTAAAGCCTTATTGTAATAGTCCAACGCCTGAACGTAATCGCCTTGGTTATCGTGAACACTCGCTATATTGTTATAGGTCGTTGCAGTGTTAAGGTGGTCTGTGCCTAAGAATTTCTCACAAATCATTAAAGCCTTATTGTAATACTCCAACGCCTTATCGTAATCACCTTTGCTATCGTAAACATACGCTATATTGTTATAGGATGCTGCGGTGGAGGGGTGGTTTGTGCCATAAACAGTTATAGTAATATCTAAATCTTTTTTTTGATATTCCAATGCCGTATCATACTTGCCCTGCTCGTCGTAAAGGTTAGCAATTCTGCTAAGCAGAGTTGCGAAATTATCTTCACGTTGAGAGTTTTCATCACCCTCAAGCCAACGCGCCACATTCACGGCGAAAGGCAGAATCCCTAAAAGTGTTGTAAAAACCTTATTGCCAATGCGCAAATCCTCATTGATTTTATCCACCAACCCTGCACAATCGTCATAAGTAGGCATATTCTCAAACCGCACGATGTCGGAAATGACGTGGTGCATATAGAAACCTGATTCCGACTTGAACAGCCAACCCCTCTTTGCAAGCCGATTCAAGACATTGAGATTAGGCAGGTCGAACCACCGTTTAGCGATTTTAGCATCAAGCGGAATCGGCGGAAAAAGCGAGAACATCTTGAGTATGTGAAACTCGTCTTCGTCCTTGACCTCCGAAACGTCGAACAACTTCTGCATATGCTGTTTGAAAGTCTTGCCGTCCACATCGTCTGTAATCTCATGCAGACTGAATCCGCATTTGTTCAACTTGTCGAGCAGTTCGCTGTCGGAATCACCGGATTCTCGCGCCGTCTTGGCGAGTAGTCCCACCACGATGGTTAAGTAGTCGGCTTTTTTCACCAACTCATTGACGATTTCGTCGTCGCAACTTCTACCGAGAATGTCCTTGTAAAGCGACACGCATAATTCTTCAGATAGCTTGCCGATTGTAATCGGCTTGATTCTGTCAACGTCAGTCAGCCGTGACGTGATAATGATATTGCAACTTAGCGTGTCGATAGTGCGCCAATCCTCTTCGGACGGCACGTTCATGTTGTCGATAAACAGGAGCAATTCCGCGCCTAATTCGTTGATGTGGACTACAGTCTTTCGGACGTTCTCGTCAAAGTCTGTTTCGTCTATTGCGGTGAATTTCCCGTGTAGAGTTTTCTGAATGTTTCCGTCAAAGACTACCCACCCCACGTGAGGTACATCTAATTCGTGAAAAAGCTTCTTGCAAATCTCGGACTTGCCGATTCCACCCATACCGTTCACGAGCATAAGTTTACGGTTGTCGGCGAGTTGGTGCTTTATGTCCGCGAGTTCTGCTTCGCGCCCCACGAAATAGTGAGAGGGCGTGGGGGCGGATTCACGGGTTACGACTTTTGGGTAGCGTTTTGAAGGGGCGATATGCTCGAGATGAGCTAAAATATCCGTTGTGTTCTTGTCGATGTTTTCAAGTCTGCCGTTCATACTTTCAAACTCATAACCCATTTTTTTAAGAAGCGCAAGAATCTCATCAAACCCCATGTCGCTCACTTCTTCTAATCGCTTCAACCGCTCCGACGTTTCGATATGCTCCGAAAGCTCCACGTACTTGATAGAACTGCGTAGTCTGTTGACTATGCGTTCATACAACTCTTTCCTGTTGGTATCGGAAAAATTTTCGTTGCCTTTCAGAATCGTTTCGTGCGTGAAAACGTCCCCACCCCTCAACGAATCGAGAATACCATCAGCGATTGCTGCGCCATGTTCTTCAGCGTCAAAACCAATATCCTTGTTTTGAGGATTGATAATCTTGCTGTATTCTTTACAGGCTTTTATAGCGGTTTTTTTGATAGATTTGCAGAATTCTTTTTTCTCATGCTTCGACTTTAAGTCATTGACAAAACCTCCAAGACCTGCAACGTCGGCAAGTATGCCAACTGCTTTTAATCCGAATTCCGGTGTTATTAACATCTTCACACTCCCTTTTAGTTTTAATTCCGTGATTTTTCGAGATATTATGACAAGTATACCATGTTTGGGAATGAATGTCAACCCCCAATTTTCCCAATCCCCATATGTATATTATTATATTGAGTAAAAGAAAATCATCTTTTACATTAATAATATTATTGGAGGATTCAAATGGCAAACATCACAATCGCCGGAAACAGCTACGTCATCGCTTCGGACGTGGCAATGCAAGACTTAGAAGCAGTCAAAAAGTACCGCCCCACGGCACTCACCCTCATCGACGAGGAAACAAAAGAACCCTACTTCAAAGTGGGAATCGGCGGAAACTCGCTCAACGACCACGGAATCAGCTTCGGCGGCGTTTCCAACGACGAGGACAAAGTCGCGACGGCGACGCTGACAATCCCTGCGGATGTCGAGGACAAGAAGGAATACGTCTGCGATAAGGCGGGAATTGCGGTCATGAATTTGAACAAAATCGAATCCGGAATCGCAAAGGCGTTGGACGAAATTAACACAGAACGCGCGGCACTCGCCGATAGCATAATCGTGAGTGTTTAAGCCAAAAATGGGGAGCCGAAAGGCTCCCCAAACTATTTTTAATGGAGGAAAAAATGATTAAAGTCACAATCGGAAATAACGTCAAACGCAAAACGGAAATTCTCGACCCCGAAACCACACTTCGGGAGGCTTTGGAAGAGGCTGAAATCGACTATACAAGCGGAATTATGAACTTAGACGGCAGTACACTTTCGCCGGGTGATTTGGATAAGACTTTCGCCGATTTCGGTATTACGGAAAAGTGCTATTTGCTCAATGTTGTCAAAGCGGATAACGCTTGAAACGCGCTCATAATGCGGAATTATTCGGTTAAGACAAAGTTGGTCTGCAATCGAATAATTCCGCATTATCACAACTTAAAAAAGGGGGATTACTCATGTTCAGCAAGGCGATTTATTCGACCCAATTCACCGGGGAAATCCCCGACCGACTGTTCACGAATATCACCGCAAACGCTGTGTTAGACAGCACTTTCCTCACGACCATGAGGTGCCTGCTCCACAAAAGATTACCCCAAAACGAAAGTGTAAAACTCCACCTCACGAACGCAAATTATTTCACACTCGCCGAGCCGCAAACCGGGATTTATAAAATCACAATCGTCACCGGTGAGGTCGAGAATTTCCGCTTTATGAGGGCGTATACACGGCTTGATGACTTGCAAATTTTCTATGCGAGGAAGGCAAAAGCCACGTTTTTCAGGAAAGAAAATAACACCGTAATTTTCATGGATAGACTCGAATTAAAACATTTTCACGCCTTGCAGATGATGCTCCCGAAGTACATTCCAAGCCTGTTTGCGGAGTTTTCGTTGACTGATTCCGAGATGGCTCTGCTCAAAAGTTTGGGGAATAAATCGGCAGTTGAATATGAAAAAATCATAGCGGAATTTGCGAAAGATTTAGACATTCGGGCGGAGATAATTCGGGCCAAACTAAACGGCTTCGAGACTGCGTTTGAGCGGAAACGGCTTAACGAAATCAGCGATGAAATTCGTAGTTGTGAGGAAAATTACGAAAATCAATTGACTTCTTTGCGGATTCTTGCCGCCAAAATTCGAGAAAAACAATACACACTTTCGGGGCTTAAATGCGCTGTTCAAGAGCGTTTCGGGGATTCTGAATTAATGGAATATTTCATGTGCAATAAGAACCTCACGATTGTCAACGTGAACGGCACGGCGATTACGTTTGTTTCGCACGGTTACGCCGATGTTTACGATATTGACGCGTTTGAGGCGTTCGTCGGGAATCATAATGGCTATCTTTATTCGGGGCTAAACACGCAAATCACAAAGCCACAAATGGAGAAATTGTACCGTGCGATTTTCGGAACAAACCTGCTCAAATTGCGGATTTGTGCGGCTTACACGGCTGATGTTCAGACGGGGTTGAAGGCAATGCAATATTACAATTTCCCTCCCGAAAGTGAGACGTATTTGCCTAATCCGCATATTCAAGAATACGGGTGTATCGGGACGTATGCGGCGCGTTTTCAGGAGTATATGCGAAAGCGCGATTACGTCGGCGGAATCGACCAAGCTGTGGTGTCGGGGCGAAATCTGAACTTCTACGATTCGGCTGCTATTGCGGTTTTGTCGCGAACTTTGTCGCACTCAACGGCCACCTGTATCGAGGATTCAGAGGGGAATTTATTCACGCCTATGGGGGCTATAAAAAATTTAGAGGGAGGCGAATTATGCCAAGACCAATCGTAATGACCGACGAGATGAAAAGTCAGGCACGGAGCGAGTTTGATTCGATGTTGGACGGTCTAAAAATGTCGGACGGGGAGTTGCGCTACAATTGCACGTTCAACTACGACAAGCACAAAGCCGCTGTATTACTGACTTTGGAGGCATATCGTAAAATCGTCGCGCTTGTCACCGAGTTCGGCGATGAGGTCGCGTGGCATGGCGCGGTAGTCCGCAATTCCGACACCGAATTTATCATAGAAGACATCTTCGTCTACCCCCAAGAAGTCACCGGTTCGACCGTCAACACCGACCAAGAGGAGTACACAAAGTGGCTCTACGAGCAGACTGACGAGGTGTTCGACAAAATCCGAATGCAGGGACATTCTCATGTGAATATGGGGGTGTCCCCGTCGAACGTGGACGAAAATCATCGCAAACAAATCCTCGAACAACTTGAACCTGAGATGTTTTACATTTTCCAAATCTGGAACAAAAGTTTGTCGGTTCACACGCTGATTTACGACATGAAAAACAACATTTTGTATGAAAATAATGACATTGAAGTGAAATTACTTCTCGAAGATGGCATGGATGAGTTTCTCGACGATGCAAAATCCAAGGTACTCAAACGCAGTCATGAAGCCGCTTCTAAGCGAAAATCAAAACATTCGGAGCGTTTGGAACAGGTGGAACTCGAAGAGATTTTCATGCTCACCGAGTTCGACCAATACGATTTAGGAGGTGCCGCATGGCGACATTGAATCTGTCAAAGTCCTACGACTTTTTCAAGCCCGAAGATTGCACTGAACGTATTCATGTCATCGGTTGCGGTTCGGTCGGAAGTACAGTCGCAGAGCTACTTTCGCGGTTCGGGTTGACTAAAATCACACTCTACGATTTCGACATTGTAGAACCGAAAAATCTCGCAAATCAAATGTTCCGGCAAGAGCATATCGGGAAGCCTAAAATCGAGGTTTTAAGCGAACTTATGACGGAAATCAACCCCGAAATCACGACAATCGTTAAGACCGAATCGGAGGGTTACACGGCACAAAGACTGTCGGGATATGTGTTTCTGTGTGTCGATAACATCGAACTTCGGCGAGAAATCGCAACCGCAAATCGGGATAATACCTACATTAAGGCGATGTTCGACTTTCGGACAAGGCTCACCGATGCGCAACATTACGCCGCCGATTGGAGCGATACGAAACAAGTCACCGACTTCATAAACAGCATGAATTTCACTCACAATGAGGCGGTCGCCGAAACGCCCATGTCCGCTTGTAATGTGACTTTGTCGGTCGCTCCGACTGTTCGGATTATCTGCTCACTCGGGGTGGCGAATTTCGTTAATTTCGTTAAGGGCAACGGACTAAAAAAGTTTATTCAAATTGACGCGTTCAATTTCATATTGGATGCGTTTTAATGCTTGTAATGTATATTCCACAAAATTGAAAACGTGGGGACTTCACGCGATTCGCTGAAGTAACAAATGGTCAGAACGAGGTATCCGAGGCGACGCCGGCAGCTCCTCAAGGGAGGCGGAACGAAGCGCGATTCTGCGTTGCCGACAGTGCGGGCGAGGTGGTAAAAGTCAGTGTTCATGGGCATTTGGCGATTTCGAGAAACCCTTGACTTCCGGACCGGGAGCCGATACAAACCTTCCGAACACCTCGGTCGCTGATGCTCGTTCAGGCTGGTTTACCTTGCAGATTACAGGCGAAAATCAAATTTAAAAAAGGAGGGGGAAATGCCGTATATCACTATAAAACAGCCGATTGTCTATCATCAAATCACGTTCGAGGAGATGATTGCGGGTGTCGATGATTTGAGCAAATACGTCCAACCCAACATCACAAATACGCGGACTTATTTTGTCGAAAAACCTAATCCAAAGTTGCTTGAAAACACAAAAGTCAATTACATGATTGATGTGTTACAGCGATTCAACCAACGCCACAAATCCTTATTCCGAGCGAAAAAATCGACTTTGTATCACACGTTCCACGTTCCTAAAAGTAGCGGTGGTTTACGAAGAATCGACGCACCGTTGCCCGAATTAATGAACGCACTTCGAGAGTTGAAAACGTTGCTCGAGGAGAATATGTTTTCGCTGTATCACACGACCGCGTTTGCGTATGTTCGCGGACGTTCTACAGTCGATGCAATCAAGCGACATCAGCGCAATGAGAGCAAGTGGTTTTTGAAGTTGGACTTCTCGAATTTCTTCGGAAGCACCACTCCGGAATTCGTGCTTGCGATGCTGTCGAGACTGTTCCCGTTTAGCGAAATCGTGAAAAGTCACGATGGACTCCAAGCGTTGAAACGCGCATTATCACTGTGTTTCCTCAACGGGGGATTGCCACAAGGAACGCCGATTTCGCCGTTCTTGACAAACATAATGATGATTCCAATCGACCACAAACTCGGTAACGGTCTGCGAAATTTCGACAGTCGTAAATTTGTTTACACTCGATATGCCGATGATTTAATTATATCATGTAAAATTGATTTTTGCAAGAGCAAAATCGAAAATTATGTGAAGGAAATTTTGAGCGAATTCAACGCACCGTTTTCGATTAATTCCGCGAAGACTCGATACGGCTCAAGTGCAGGTCGCAACTGGAATTTGGGGCTTATGCTCAACGGCAAAAACGAGATTACGATTGGTCACAAACGCAAGAAAGAATTCAAGGCGATGCTCGACAATTATATCCGAAATCGCAAATCCGGGAATGGCTGGGAATTAGCTGATATTCAGGTTTTAGGTGGGTTAATTAGTTACTACAAAATGGTCGAAAAAGATTACATCGGGTATGTGATTTCGCAATGTGGTAACAAACATCAGACTGATATAGAATCCTGTATTAAAGCGGATTTGAAGCCTTAAAGGCGATTACTTTTCCCCCGTAATGGATAATCATAGTGATATGATATTTCGTGGTTTTATCCGGAATTTATTCGATGGTAACGGTTCGCAAAAGATAGTCAGACTCCGACCTAAAGGTCTCCGTCTGCCGACGTTTTGCTCGTTGACAAATCAACTCCACCACCGCAGGATGAGACACTCCGGCTTGCAGCCACCGTGTCTCCATCCTTCGTGGTTGCGTTTTCTTTGTGGATTATGGGGGGCAAAAAACGTTCGTTAATTGGACACTTAGTCGAGTTAGGTTTTTGGACTCTAAAGCGATGCTATTCGAGTACAAAAAACCGTCTAAAAATCAAAGTCCACAAATGCGGACTATCACACGTTTATTGGAGGTTTTAAGAATGATTATAGGCTATGGTCGGGTTTCGACTGCCGACCAAAATTTAGACAGGCAAATTGATGCACTTGAAAATTCGGGAGCCCAAAAGTTGTTCGCCGAAAAAATCACCGGTAGGAAGTCTGACCGTCCTGAACTTACGAAAATGATTGAACAACTTCGAGAGGGCGATGTTGTTGTCGTTTCGGAATTAACGCGGCTAAGTCGCTCAACAAAAGACTTATTTGCAATCGTGGATTTGATTCAGTCCAAAGGCGCGAATATTCGCAGTCTCAAAGAAACTTGGTTGGACACGACGACACCTCACGGAGCGTTGATGTTGACTATATTTGCGGGGTTGTCGCAGTTTGAGGCGGACTTAATTGCGCAACGAACCCGCGAAGGTCTTGCGGCGGCTCGGTCGCGGGGGAGGTTGGGAGGTCGTCCGAAAACCGATGGCGAGAAAGTCGCTCGTGCATTGAAAATGTACGATGGTGGGTTCTCGGTCGGCGAGGTATGTAGAAGTTGCGGCATATCGAAATCCGCACTTTATAATTTTATTAAGGAAAGGAATATTTTACTATGAAACATTCAAAAATAATTGCCAAAAGCAATCACGGAAACTTCGTGAAAACCGCTTCCAAAGCCGGAATCACGGCTACCGGAATGGCAGGGACGGCAATCGGAGCGTACTACGTCAGAAACATTGTCGCCGACGTTTCCGACAACGAAGTGTTAGGCGTAATAGCCGGAATCGCGACTTTGTTAATCGGCGCGGTCGTGGTCAATGAAATCAACAATGCTGTGGATAAATCGTTCGAGCCGAATCCGCTTGTAATCGAGGCGAATCCTGTTGATTTAATCCAAACCGATACGGAGGAAGATGATGACGAAATTGAAAATCTTTGAGATTGTACTGTCGGCTATAACGTCGCTAATTGTGATTGCGAAGTCGCTTATTAAGCTAATTCAACATCTCGGGAAACTTCGGCAAAGGCCGAAGGAGGTGGCGGTGTGAAATGCCAAGAGTAAGGGCGAAAACAACTCCTGCGGAAACTGATTATTTGACACTTTGGAAAAACGAGTACAAGCCGCTCATACTTTCTCATTTTCAAGTACCGCTTAATGTCGTGGCAGAAGTCATGGGGATTTCTGTCAACACCGTTCAAGAGCAGTTGCGGTCGGGGTTATATGATTATGGCATAGCTCGACCTTGCCCCGGCGGATGTTACCGGTATGAAGTTATGCCACTGCGGTTGATAGCCTATGTTGAAGGAACTATGAGTCGGGTAAGTTTTGTTTCTTATGGGGTGTGACACTGGGGACGTATTGAAAGGGCGACAATCGTGTCGCTCTTTTTTGGTAAAAAGGGAGTGGAGCGGGGAGTATTGAGGGAATTTTGACTCTTTTTATAAAGGGGCAGAGTCCTCTTCGTGTACATCATCAAAAAAAAGAGAAAGTGTCTGTGATATAGCTGTTTGGTATGAACCGTCGGAAATATCTATGGGGATTTTACGCTCTAATTCAAATTGTTTTTCCGTATACTTAAAATAATCAAATTTTTCACTTTTAAAAACTTCTTCTGCACGTTCTTTGAATTTAGGGAGTTTTAATAGGTATTCAAGAAATTTGTCGAAGTTACCTTTAACTTTATATGCCGTCAAATCATGATGCGCAACGTCTTCAATCGGAAATAAAGAATCATCTAAATCAATTTTTTGATCTTCAATCCATAAAAGATTTAGGTTCTTATTTATCGCATATGCAATGATAGACTGGAATAAATTCCAGACTTCTTTGTTATGTTTTAAGCTTTCTATTAATGTATTTATGATTTCCATTATAGCTCTTGCTTTGAGATTATCACTTTTTTGTAGCTGTCTTAAAATGTTAATAGATTCCTCAGATAATCCCGTAGTTGCATGAATATCAGTGGCTACTCTCGTTTTACAATCGTGTTCACACAAAAGATAGCCAAGCTCGCACTCGAAAACTTCACATAACGCACAAAAATTCTTTAACTCCGGTAATCTCATTCCGTCTTCCCAATTTGCTAAAGTGCCTCTATCCTTGACACCAATACTCTCACTGAGTTTAGATTGTGATATGCCCATCTTTTTTCTTTCGTTTTTTATACGCTCTCCTATGAGAAAGCGTTTCTGTTGAATGCGGTCGTAAATCGACATAAATATTCCAAAACTCCTTTTTATGATGATTTTGAGGGGGTTTACAATTGCATTGTATCATGATAGAATGAAAAAGTCAAGTGTTTTAGTAAAAATTTTTTAGGAGGAGTCTGTGGTTGTCAATCATTTGGTCTAAAATTTTCAAAAAACTGCACGTAAGTGCTGTTTAAACAGGGGGATGCCCGTCCGGCGGGGACTGTAGGCACCCAAGAGGACGCTTTTCAATAACAGAAAGCGTGAAGATGAATGGACTGAGCTGGTATCCGAATTATTAAAAGAGTTAGAAAAAAATTGCAAAAGATAACAGCATCAATCCACATTCTAATTCATTTCCAAAACAAGCTAATTCGTTATCGATGCGGTTACGAGGTATCAAATCCAACCTTGAAGCGGTTGGCATAATGTTTGAATTTGGGACATGTACTTCTTCCGGCATACCTATAAGCCTTAGATGTTCAAAATAAACATACAGTAACTGCATTATCTACACAAGGCTACTATTCACAATACTTTTTGTGATGTAAATGAAATTAGTATCTACATTTAAATATTCACTGTTTATGCGGTTTGTGTAGGTTATGTAGATAATGTAGAAAAAAATATTAAGGGGGCTAATCTAATGAAACATATATTTTTTATATTACACATAATTTATTTTTCTATAGTTCTATTTGCAGATACACATTTCAAAACATCATCTAACGACATAACTGTGGGGAGCACCCCACAACAACAAGCAAATCTCAAAATTATAAGTTTTTATTTGCAACCGAGACCGCCGCCTTGCGAGTTATATTCCTCAATAATCGAAAGAATACAAAAATGTTTTATTATAAGGAGAATAGAGATGCAATACAATTGGTACAATGGTGAAAATGAGCATCCGTCATTTCAATTTAATGACCCGGAGCAGCAATCAAGCGGTTTTGATGCTATGAACGGAATGGACAAATTCATTACAATTTGTGATAAAATCATTTTTCCGGCAGTTGATAACGCCGTAAATGTTTCAAATGCGGTTGCCCGACACTTGGAGCGGGTTTCCCTAAGCCAAATGCGCGAAGAAAACAGGCAGGTTCGCGAGGAAAATCGGCAGTTGAGAATAGAAAATCAAGAAATAAAACACTATTTACACGAAGTGATAAAACAACTACCCCAGCAATCGCAAATTGCCCAGTTACCGCAATTTGCGCAGTCACAATTAGTTGTTGAAGCAGAACAAGTTTTTTCAACAGCAACGCACGACAGTAAGAACGAATCAAAAAAATCTAAAAAATAAATATTTTGGGTCTTTCTTCTCCTTCTTCGATACTTCAATGCCGGTCTATAAAAGGATTTAGATAGGAAGTCACCCCAAGTCGAAGAAGGGGAAGAAGAAGCAAAATCAAGAAAGGAATGGTCATATTTATGTATATTAATAGTATCGAAAATCAAGGCAATAATTTAGCGAGACGGATTATTCAAATTCTTGGCTCATATAAAATTTATATAAAAATTGGTAATATCACCCCTATAAGAAAAGGCTTTTCGTTTGAAGCCACGGCACTGCCCGGTGTTTGGTTAGATGAATCAAAATGTGAGGACGCTCTAACTCTACAATTGAATTGTCCGTTCATTCAAGTGAGAAGAAATAAAAATTCATTTTCAATAATTGTTTCTCAAGAAGAGTCAATTGACAATAGACTGATTGCCGTACTAAAGCATCCACGATTTGCGGAAGTCACAACAGGAATAACGATACCGTGGGTGGTGGGCTTCGATTACGTAAATCCGCCGATTATAGTCGATGTAGCGAAACTGCCAACTCTAATGATTGGAGGGGCCTCACAATACGGCAAGACGTTTGCGTTAAGAAGCTTACTTGTCAGCGTGATGTGGTGCTGTCACCCGGATAAAACACAAGTTCTCGTAATAGATGGCGGAGCTGCCAGTTTATCGCATTTCAGAAACGTTTGTGCTTTTGTCGACGATGCGGTAAAAGGTTTACAGGTGATTACGATGCTAAACAATCTGATTGAAGAACGACGGAGATTAAGCATTGAAAACCCAGATGAATTCAGTAAACTCAAAAATATTGTAATCATCCTTGACGAATACCCCGCGTTAGTTACAAACTGCGGGAATCGCCCATTGTTAAAAGAAACGACACAAACTCTTTTGCAACGCGGGAGGCACGTCAAAATGTTCACGGTTATAGCCGCACAGAATCCCACGAAGGAGCTTTTGGGAGACCTCGACCTTGGAAGTGTCGATGCTCGTATGGCTTTTCACTGCCCGAAGGAGGTTAATTCCCGTACTATACTTGACGTAGGCGGAGCTGAAAAATTACACGAAAAAGGATTAGCCCTCGTGAAATTACCGGAGCATGGCGGTGTAATTCAAAAGATAAAAGGCTCGCTTGTTGAACCCGAAGAAATTCCAAAAATTCTCGATGAAATCCGTTCAAAACACGAGTTTTCCGATTATAGCTTTGTTGTAGACGAACCTTTATTATTACAAGGTTGCACCGAATCAAGCGTTGATGTAGTTTTCTCAACGGCAATCGTGGTAGATGAAAAAGAGGTTGCCAACAAGCTGTTTGCGGAAGTCTTGATGTGGGCATTGGGTCGCAAAACCGCTTCCGGTAATGCAATCGACAAAGCCTTTAGTGTTGGTGAAAGAGGTGGTGCAAAACTTATTAGCAAATTGCACGATTTTAAAATTGTCGGTGAACAGGTGACTAAAAATCCTCGTGGCGTTATCCCTAACAAAATCGAGGATTTGACACCAGAGGCAATAGCTTTCTTGGAGAAACATGGTCACACAGTAGACGACATCAATGGAGCGTTTGAAAGCAGGGGTGGGAATTAGGATGGCACGTGTAAAACCAAAACAGCTCTACATCAAAGACTTCCAACATTTCTGGGACAACATCTACAAACCGGAAATCCTAAAATATCACCAAATCCCGATTGAATTAGTCGCAGAGGTGTTCGGAACTTCCGTAGGAACGATACAAGACCAATTAAGGTCAGGTTTATATGACTATGGTGTAGCCAGACCCTGTAAGGGTGGTCAATTCTCGTATGAGGTATACCCGCTTAGGCTAATCGCTTTCGTGGAGGGAACTCTTCCCAAAGCGAATTTCATATCTCATGGAAATTCGGATTGACATTAATGGTGGAGCGTGGTATAATTATAACAGTAACGCGCTCCACCTTTTTCCGTCACTACGATGCCGATAAAGGAGGAATCTAACAATGGCACGAAAAAATGGCGACGGTGGATTTAGACCACTGTCAAACGGAACAATTGAGTTCCAAGTCTCCACGGGCGTTGACATCTACGGAAAACGTCAACGCAAGGCTTTCTACGGTAAGACTGAAGCCGAGTGCAGGCGAAAATACAAACAATTCCTGAAAGAAGGGGAACCCAAAAGCAAATCAAAAGAACCCACATTAGCCGACTGGCTCGATACGTGGTTGACGACATACAAGAAATCAAAAGTGTCGGAAGGCACCTATGACGACTACACCGGTCTTGCCGCCCATGTCAAGAAGCACAAGCTTGGAAGTCTGAAACTTTCCGATGTAAAACCGATTCACGTTACCGAGTTCTTCGGCACCAAGTCTGAGTACAGCTATTCGTTTTTAAAAAGAATGAGGTTTTTGCTCAACGGTGCTTTTGAAAGTGCTTTGGATAATGAGATTTGTCTCAAAAATCCGGTTCGGAATGCGGAAATCCCGGATAAGGTTCAACCCGAAAGAGAAGCCTTCACGG
The DNA here is from genome assembly GCA_009777835.1 of Oscillospiraceae bacterium. Classification (GTDB taxonomy): domain Bacteria; phylum Bacillota; class Clostridia; order Oscillospirales; family Ruminococcaceae; genus Ruminiclostridium_E. Next base: position 21,576 of record WRKZ01000011.1, read on the forward strand.
AAGAAGAGGTCAGAATAATCCTCGACTTTGCGAAAACCGATGATTTATTCGGGGTTGCGATTTATATCATGCTTCACACAGGGATACGTTCCGGTGAAATGAGAGCGTTAACTCTTTGCGACATTAACTTCAGTGACGGCATTATCACAATCGACAAAGCCGTGAAGCGAAACGGAGAGTTAGGCCTTCCAAAAAACAATAAGACCCGTTATATCCCGCTTAAACCCGAAGTTGTCGACTTCTTGAGGAGTAACCCGAAATGCGGGCCGTATATCGTCGGTAATGCCTACTACGTTTCTAAGGAAGGTTTCCGCAGTCGATACGATTGCTTTTTCGATAGGTTGAACAAGCATCTTCTAAGAACCGGTCAAGAGCTGATTGAAGTCAAGTCCCCACATAGTCTCCGTCATACTTTTGGAACAATCTGTCAAATCAACGGTATGCCGATTGCTATGGTAAGTGAGTTGATGGGGCATCACTCCACCGAAGTCACCGACCGTTACACCCACGTCAACGATACCAACGTGCTTACGAAAGCGGTGTGGGATTACGGATTGCCGACTTGAGGCAGATTCTCGGAAATTTTAAGAAAGTGGTGGAGTTGTGGTGGAGTTGGTCGAAAATCGACTCCGCCGCCTCAATAGAAAAAGCCGCTCAAACCCACTGTTCAAGCGACTTTACCGCATATTGGGCTATCAGGATTTGAACCTGAGAATGCCAGAGTCAAAGTCTGGTGCCTTACCGCTTGGCGATAGCCCATCAAAATTCTCAATAAATTATACCATACATTTTCTCAAATTGCAATACCTTTTTTAAAAAACTTGAAAAAAACTTGAAAAATAAAAAAACTTGAAAAATCAAAATCCATCACATTCAAACAAAACAGGGCAGGGGAGAGTCAATACCCAACCGCGCTAGTGGTCGAAACACCGAACACTAGCGTTAAACCGGAATGAGTATCAACCGAACCTTACTCTTATTTTTTTGCGGAGGAATTTTTCTTTTCTTCTAAACTTCCGAGGAGGAGTACAACTTCAACGTTTCCGTCAAAACCGAGAAGTCCTTTTTCAAACGCCTCTTTACCGCACATTTTTTTTGAGAACATTTTCACGAAGGTATCGCCGTTTGCATACAGTTGAGCATCGTTGTCTTTGTAATCGTAGGGTTCAATGCTGAATAAACCATTTTTAAAAGCAATGTAGAACGCACCTTCGCCTTCGCCTTGGATGTTGCATTGAATAGCGAACTCCCTGTCGAGTCCGGAAATATCTGCTTTAAGCAGGGATTTTTTTACTTCTCCAAAAATTTTTTCATAAGTCATTTCTAAATTTTCCTTTCTTTAGGTAAGAATTGATTTAAATAGTAGTATATCACAGATGAGATTATATTTCAAGCGTTTTACCAAAAAAAATTAACGTTTCGATAATTCATAAGCACGAAGCGTACACGACTCGCACGCCGCTTTTACCGATTCAGAGAATCCGCGTTTTTGCAAAGCCGCAAGTCCGGCAACCGTTGTACCGTTAGGAGAACTCACTTGAGAAATCAATTCGTCCGGTGTCATCCCTGATTCAATCAGCATTTCCGCACTACCGATAAGGCTTTGCGAAAACAGATTCAACGCTGTTTTGCCGTTGATTCCGTTTTCTGTCGCATAATCAACGAAGCATTTCGCAAACGTATAAATGAACGCCGGCGAGGAACCGTTTATGCAAATCACCTCATTCATCCGTTCCGCCGGAATGATTTCTACTACCGGACTACAGCTTCCTATAACCGAACACGCAAAATCAAGTTCCGTGCGTGAAGTCTTTTCATCGCTTGATACTGCGCTTGCTCCTTCGCCCAACATCATAGGGGTGTTCGGCATAACTTGAATCACCTTAACGTCTTTACCCGCACATTCACGAATAAACCCGGCAGAAATTCCCGCACAAATCGTGATGATTACGCTCTCGCTGTTTAGCGAAGGTGCGATTTTGCTAATGACTTCGCCCGCCGATTGCGGTTTTACCCCTAAAAGCAGATACTTGCATTTTCGGGCAAGTTCACATTCACTGTCCAGCCATTCGCCACCATACTGTTCGAGTAACGGCTTTTTTTCATCGAATACATCGTAACCGAAAACTTTGACTATTTCTGAACTTCCCGAATTTTGTGAAGCGGCAGTAAAACCTTTCAGAATAGCCGCCCCCATATTGCCGAGTCCTATAAATCCTAACGTATTCATGCTTGGTCTCCGCCTCTTCTTGAAAAGTGTATTTTCGTCTTATTGTAGGCGAGCAGGGAAGAGGGGAGCAGGGTGAACATCAATGCCAAATCAACCGGGAACTGTATGATGTTTTTCAGTCCGCTGCGCCCGACCATCCAAACCCAGAAAGTTTTCCCCGCTGCGCTTGGCGGTGAATAGATTACGTAAATCAAAAGCGAGTTGATTACGATGTAACACAGAATCATCACCAGTAATCTGGCGATTACGATTCGTGTGACCTGCCACGTTGCCCAACGGGCTTGTCGGAATGTTGATGATTCCTGCGAAGAACTCCGCTTTGCATATCCGTAAAGGAATATTCCGTAAATCAAACCTTCTAACATTCTGTTAGGGGTGAAAGCAAAGTGTACCGTCACATCAGGGCGAAGCGTTGCCGTGAGAATATCACAAGGAATCGCCGCAAACACCGATACAACCGGCCCGTAAAGCATTCCTGTCAATGCAAGCGCGATATAACCGAAAGTCACCTGCGTATCTAAAAACGGAACGACTAAATAAGCGTTCATCACGATATAGAGTGAACTCAACACACCCGTGACCGCTAAACATTGAACGCTCTTAAGCTCATTAAACGAACGCCTGAACATACTCAAAATTATAACATTCCTTTGCTACAATAATATTTAAAAACTAATCGTTTCAGCGATTTTATACAGCTCTTCATCAAGATTTTTCTTCATTTCGAGGGCTTCGTTGATTTCGTATTCAACGATGGAATTCCTGTTCAGACCGACAACCATGTTGCCTTTACTCTCGCTTAACAACTCAACCGCACGATACCCGAATCTGCTTGCTACGACTCTATCGCGAAGTGTCGGCGTTCCGCCGCGTTGCACATGACCAAGAATCGTTGCACGTGATTCTACCCCGGTATCGTCTTGAATTTGTTTCGCAATCATATTAGCATCGATATGCCTTGCCGCCGTGAACCCTTCAGAAACAACGATGATAAAATGATGTTTGCCACCGGTCTTCGTGCTTTTGATTCTGTTGATTGCGTGTTCAACCGTGTAGGAATCATTTTCGGCGGTCAGAATCGATGTCGCACCGCAAGCAATCCCGGTATGTAACGCAATATCACCTGCACGCCGACCCATGACTTCTACTACAGAACATCTGTCGTGTGATTGCGCAGTGTCCCTCAACTTATCGATGAGTTCCATAGCTGTATTCAATGCCGTATCAAAACCGATTGTGTATCCCGTTGAAGGAATGTCATTGTCAATCGTAGCAGGAATTGCAATACAAGGCACACCCTCGTTAGATAAGTCGCGCGCACCTCTGAATGAACCGTCACCGCCGATTACGACTACGCCTTCTATACCGTTTTCTTTACAAGTCTGAACGCCTTTCCGAACCCCTTCAATCGGAACGAATTCAGGGCAACGCGCCGTGAACAGCATAGTCCCGCCTTTTTGCATAATATCGGAGACCGAACGTATCTCCAGACTCTTAATAGACTCGGAATCTTTAGTGGGTTTTACAAGTCCGTTGAATCCCTTGTAAATCCCTTTGACCGTCATTCCTTTTTGGAGTGCTGTACGAGTAACGGCACGAATCGCCGCATTCATTCCCGGGGCATCTCCGCCGCTGGTTAGAATTCCTATTGTTTTCATAAGCATCAATTCCTTTTTTAATTATTCAATTCCTATAAGAATATAGTCTACACTAATTAATGCGAAACGTCAAGTGTTTTTCGTAAATTTTCTGCCAGTAACGAAATTTTTTTCAGCCTGTGATTAACCCCGCTCTTGCTTATAGGCGGATTCATCGCCCTCCCGATTTCTTCAAGCGACATGCCGACGTTGCTACGGCGAATCTTCGCTACTTCTCGTAATTTTGACGGAAGAAAATCCTCACCTTTTTCTTTGAGAATAAGTTCTATATCAGCGATATGCTTTGAAGCCGCAAACGCGGTCTTCTCTATATTAGCCGATTCACAATTTACCGCACGATTTACGTTATTGCGAATCTCCTTGTAAATCATGACATTCATAAGCTCCATCGAATACTTCGTTGCCCCGACAAACGTCAGAAAATCAATGATTTGTTCACTGCCTTTGCAATACAGGAACGGTTGTTCGTGCCGCGATGAAAGCTTCATCTTCAAGCCTTGTTCTTCGAGAAAATCAAGCAGTTCAAGGCATTTTTCTTTGTTGGGAGGTATCAATTCTAAATGATAATCTTTTTGCGGATTGTTCACACTTCCGCAAGATAGGAACACCCCGCGCAGAAAAATGCCTCCCATTTCATCTCCGTTCAAGAATTCGTCCGGAATAAGACTTTCGGCAGAACCGACATTCTTGAGTCCGTAGTCAATCCCGTAAGCGAGCGCGCTTTTATATTTTTTTCCGGCTTCACGAATCTTCTGAAGCTCGTTCTTGACTTTTTGTGAAAACGTCACTTGATTTATTCACCCTCCGAAGCATTGAACCTTTAACCGAACCCTCAAAAGCGGTCTCGCATTTAATAAGAAGTTTTTCCGTCGCACGATTGGCGACACTCACCCTTTCACCGGACGAATTATACATTTCGCGGATTGCGATTTGAACAGGGGAAATCCCCGGAGAAACAACTTCGATATAATCGTTCATGGTAAAGTGATTCCGTTGGGTGATTTCCAATAGGTTTTCGTCGGCGCAATATCCGTCAACCGTCCCCACGAAATCGCAATCACGAATATAGCCGCTGTTCTCGTAACTCTGGAGAGTATCCTCGTCAAGGTAGAATCCCGTGCAATACGGACGATGACTGACGCAGTTGACTTCTCGTAATGCCCACTTCGGAGCGGCTTCTTCTTTATTATAGGCATTGATTGCCGCGCGATACGCATTAGTGATGACCGCCGTGTAATATGCCGTCTTCGCCCTACCTTCGATTTTGAGGGAAGTCACCCCGCTTTCGATTAAATCACCGATATGTTCGAGCATACACAGGTCTTTTGAATTGAAGATGTGGCTTCCGCTTCCATCTGTATTTTCAAAAACCGGGAAGAACTCACCCGGTCGGGTTTCTTCCATGAGATGATAACTCCATCGACAGGGTTGCGAACACTGTCCGCGGTTTGCATCACGGGCGGTCAAATAACTTGAAATCAAACACCGCCCCGAGAATGCCATGCACATCGCCCCATGAACGAATGTCTCAATTTCCAATTCAGGTGGGGTATTCTCACGAATCCGCTTGATTTCGCACAGCGAAACCTCCCGCGCGAGTATAACCCGTTTCGCCCCCAGTTTATACAACATATTTGCCGAAGCGTGGTTCATCACCCCCGCCTGCGTTGATATATGAACGTCAATATCGGGTGCATGGGTCTTAACTAAATCGAGAAACCCTAAATCGCTGACTATAACAGCATCAATTCCTGTTTCAGCGGCTTCTCGAATAAATTGCGGAAACCGTTCAACATCGGAGTTGTTCGCCACGATATTACAGGTGAGATAGATTTTTTTGTCGTGATTATGTGCGTGTTCGACTGCTTGGATGAGGTTTTCATGCGTGAACCCGGCGTTGGCTCTCAACCCGAATCCTTCACCGCCGATATACACAGCATTCGCTCCGTAGAGGATTGCCGCTCTCAGCGACTCCATATCTCCCGCAGGTGCGAGTAATTCTATATTTTTCATGTGAACCTCGTTGTTTCGCTAACGATAAATCAACTCACCATTACTGTTCCTGAGTCCTGCGGCTATTTCATTTTGATGATGTTGAGCGAGGGTTTCGGCAAAATACATTTTACCGGTCTCAATTTCCGAACAGAAGTAGTAGAGGGTACGGTATTTCGTGAGTTCCGGCGCGTCGAGTACAGCCGTTATAGCATTCATTCCGGGATTGCATACCGGACCGGGCGGCAATCCGAGTGAAATGTAGGAGTTGTACGCTTCTATCATTGAATCAATCAGGATGGCATTCCCCTCATTCCTGAACGGAAGGATATTTTCATTAGCATATTTCTCCGTAACGTCTGATTCCATACGCGGGAAGGTGTCGGCATTACGTATCCTGTTCAAGAAGACTGCCGCTACCATTCGCATATCTTCTATGTCGGCAGCTTCTCTTTGAACCATCGAAGCGATAGTCATGAACTGGTCAAGATTTAACCCCATCTCACCGATTTTCTTGTACGTAATAGGAGGTAACTGCGAATTCATGTGAGAATAAATTGTCAGTGCCGCACGTTCGGCATGTTTGGTGGTGTCGAAATCGGGGTTTTCTTTCAATCCGCCGACCACGAAAAATTCGTGTGTGTCGGGGAAGAGATATCCCTCCATCTGGTTGAATTTCAGCGGATTCTCAATCACACGCTTCTCAAATTCATAGACGTTCATTTTTTCTTTATAGAAATTCAAGAAATCTTCGGCGCGGCAGACTTCGTTTTCCTCCAGCAAATCAGCGATTTCTCGTGCTGTCATACCTTCAATGATTTTGACTGTTACAGTTTCGTTACTGCTCGGATTAGTCTTAAGCGTTGAGATGATTTGGCTGTACGACATGGTCGAATTCAGCCGAAACAGTCCGTTCAAGAAATCCTCGTCTTTTTTAGTAACCCTTGCATAAAAGCTGAATAATCCCGGCATAGAGATGATTCTCACGTCTTCACTGCTGAGGATTTCCGCTATTTCGTCGGCGGTAGAATCGGGAGGGATTTCGACAAACACGCTGAATTCGTTTTCGTTGCTGATTCCCGTGAAATCCAAGAACGCCCTTACGATAAATTGAGACAATAACGCCGCGGCAGTCACGATAAAAACGACCAAAATCAAACTTCCGAAAATGTGAGAAAAAGTCCGAATATGTTCTTTTCGTCTTCTCATCTTGCGTTTATAAGCTTGCTTTTTACGAAGCTCTTCGATTTTTTTCAATCCGGGTTCAGATTTATTATTCGGATTCTTCGGTTTTGGTTTCGTTTGAGTCGCCCCCCCGGGATTTGCAGAATTAGTCGCATTAACCGAATGAGTAGCTTTTTCAGACTTTATGGAATTAATGCGTTGTGTATTGCCGTTCGCGGAATTAGCAGAATCGGTACGCGGAGGCGGTTTTAACGCATCGAGTTGAATCGTGTCGCTGTCGGTAACGAAAAATGCCCCCGATGACAAATCAGAGTCAAGCTGTATTTTCGGTGGTGTTTTAGGGGGATTATTGTTTTTATTTTCCATATTGATACCCATCATTAGAAAGAATTATTTTGACCTTTTCATCATGCTTCTCAACCGGAAAAGGAAAAGAGTCGTACAGAAACTCCTCATAACACAGACCTATTTTAGAGCCGCTAAATCCCGAACCGAAGAACCTGTCATAGTATCCGCCCCCATAGCCGAGACGATTTCCGTCTTTGCAAAACGCTACTCCGGGGGTTATACATACATCGTTCGGATGATTTCCGTTGACTCTCTTGCCGATTTCCCAACGTTTCAATAAAAGGAAAAATTGCATTTCCTCTTGAGGGCAAGTCCTGCACTCCTCGCCCTGAGGGTGTGAGAGCCGTTCCGAGGGGCGGGGGATTTCCCTATTACTTCCAATAACGATTCCGGGGACAGCCACACTGATATTATTCCGAAAGCAATGCTCAATTAAGCTGATTGTATCGACCTCATGTTCGGTTGAAACGTAAGTCAAGACCGTATTCGCTTTGATGAATTCAGGTAAATCCAGCAGTTTTTCGAGTATAATTCGGTCTTTTTTTGCTTTATTGCGGATTGTATTGCGTTTTTTCAGCATTTCCTGTCGGAATTGCGACTTCAACTGCATACCATTTGTTTACGGACTTCTTCGGCTTTTTCTTCACCGCAAAGGAATCCTGCAATCGCAAACGCAAATGCTTCGGAAGTCCCCGCCGCTTGTGAAGTAATGAGGTTTTCATCAATCACGACCGCCGCGTTTATGAACTCCGCACCGCTCAATTTAGTTTCAAGCCCCGGATAGCAGGTGGATTTTCTGCCTTTGAGCAGTCCCCACTCTCCAAGGATTTCGGGTGCACCGCAAATCGCCGCAACCGGAATATTCGCCTTGAAACAATTCTCAATTAAGGCTTTCGCTTGTTCGCTTTTTGCTATATTGAATCTTCCGGACCCGCCGGGAATGATTAGCATTGTGATTTCGTCGCAGGAATTCATTTCGTCGAGCCGCACATCAGATTTAATCATAACATTGCGTGAACCCGTCACGTATTCGCTTGCAACGCCGACGGTTTTGATTCCGACCCCGCAACGCCTCAGAACGTCAAGCGGGAACACCGCCTCAATTTCCTCGAACCCTTCTGCCAGTAACATATAAACCATAAATCGACTCCTTCATAGCTTTTCGCCGTTTTTCTTGTTTCTTAAAGAATTTCCACTTGCGATTTCTCAACTAAAAAAGCGGGACAATAAGACATTTTCGCTTTTCGCAGATTTTCAGAACCGGCGTCTTCCTCGCGATTGATATATCTGTAATCCCTGCAAGCGTAATTTACGAATTCTCTGTTAATTGCCGCATACGTTCCTTGGAATGTCGTGAATGCTTTCTCAACATGAACCACGAACATATCGTTTGATTTGTTTCCCATAACTTCACCGAAAGTATACCCTTGAATCTCTCCGTCAACCCGAATTGCCCCCCCGATAAATCCCAACTCAAAGAAACGTTCCAACCCGCGAATAACCGCCCCCGCTTCTCTCAGTTTATCGATGTCGTTATAAATCTCTTTTTCTTCGCACCATCTATTGTGCATATCGGTGACTTCTTCGATATTTTCAGGCGTAATCGGTTCGAATGACCAGTTGTTTTCGTAAAATCGATTGAGGTGATTGCGTTTTGCATGCAGTTTTTTCCCGCGGAGTTCCGACAAAGCTTCAAATTCGTACACGTAATCGTACATATCCCGATTAGTACTGACTTTAAGGCAATTGCTTTCGTATAGACACCGCAGAAGCTCAAGGGATTTGCAGTCAACGTTCGTAAAACGGAGCGGTTTGTTCTCTCGACAGCAATATTCTTGAAGAACACAGATTAACTCGCGAAGATTTCCGCAACCTGCAGGAAAAAGAAAACCGAATTTATTTTTCGATAAATAGAAGTCCTTGTACCGCGCTATTTGAATATCGTACACGTAACTCCACATATACGAATTTCCGAAAGCGTATTCGCACCCATGAAAATCAGACAAGTTTACCAATTCACGTACCCAATGAATGTCACCGGTTTCCGGTCTTTTAAATTCCATTCACACATTCTCCGATTATATTTGCTAACTCGTGATTTAAAACCCCGGGATTTCTCAATTCGCCGTTGCAATCCATGCAGTCGAGGATTCGCCAACCTTCACGTTCCGCCATGAATTCGGCAGCTTGATTGCATTTCTCCAGAAACTCCAAGTCCCGCTCATGAATGTCGGTGCTTGGCGACTCTCCCGATTCGGCGTTGCGTTTTTGAATGAGTTTGCGGGATACCGATAAAGGAACTTTCAAGAAAACCGTTAAGGCAGGGCAGGGGAGTCCCAATTTATTGAATTCATAATCATAAAGCCAGTCCAGATATGTTTCCCATTCGATTCGTTCCAGTTTCGACATCTGATAAATCGCATTAGACGAAGTGTAGCGTGCACATATGATGTTTTTCCCTCGTTCCAGCTCTCCCCCCCACGAAGTCTTACAGCTGATGTAGCGGTCAACCGCGTAAAAACTGCTCGCCGAATATGCCGTAGTTGCCGTATTCTCTCCGAATTCACCTTTCAGATAACGACTTATGATTGCGCCGGACTCGGTTTCATAATCAGGAAACGTTATGAACATAGCGTCGGTGAGACTATTCTTCAGCATCTTCCATTGAGTAGTCTTTCCCGAACCGTCGAGTCCTTCTATCACGATTAGCTTTCCTTTATTCTCCATCACCATCGAATGCCCCCGAAACCCCAATCATATCACGACCGTGGATTTTATATTTCACCCGTTCTTTTTCGACCGCTTCTTCAATCAACCGCATAATTTCCCGCGGTCGTTTGACCGAAGTAATAGGTTGTTCGGGACAAGTTTTGTCTTTGGCGTGGACTAAAATCGTCCCGCAACCGAAGATTCGCTGACCTAATGACAGTTTGAGCGAAAAATCTATAACACGATAGAGTTCTACGCGTTCCTCTCTGACGTTCAGAAACCCTACGCTTTTGAACAGTTTCGTCGGGGTGAGAATATATCGCGTGAACGACAGCGGCAGACCGAATCTGCATTTCCGTCCCCGCCAAATGACTTCACCATACTTTTTATCTGTTTTTGACTTATCTGTTTTTGACACCTTCAACGTCCTCCATGTTTTTTTATATTGCAAACGCTTTGCGCAATTCACGTTCTAAATCGGTTTTACTGCCTTCACCGACCAACATCGAAATCTCGTCAATGCCGGTTGTCACAAGTAACGGAAGACAATCAATCTCTTTAAGCACGCCGAATACTTTCGAGGCAAACCCGGCAGAATCAATCATCTCTTGTGATTTAACCGTGATTTTCACATTTCCGAAATTGACGAGCGGCTGTATATCAGAACCCTCCTGCTTGTTGATAATCGCAAGCAGTCCGGGCAGAACCGCATCTTCGAAGGTGAATCCGAAACTGATTCGGTCGGAAGTTGCCGGGGATTGTGCAATCATGTCAATGCTGATTCCCGATTCCGCCGCTTTGCTTAATACACCGTATATGAATGAGTTTTCGTAAGAGGCGGGAACATTATTGAAAGTAGCAATTGATTGTTTTTCCGTGATTATGATTTGGGTCATGATGTTTCTCCTTAATAATATAGGTTTACACTACAGCGATTTCAGCAAGTCGCTCATGTCGTACAAGCCTTTATGACAGCTCTTCAAGAACAAGGCGGCGTTAATCGCACCGACAGCGAAAACTTCCTTAGACAACGCTGAATGTGAAATCGTAATTACCTCGTCATGCCCCGCAAAAATAATTTCGTGTTCCCCCACAATAGTCCCCCCGCGGACAGCGTGCATCCCGATTTCGTTTTTGCTGCGTGATTTGAGTACGTTATGACGGTCATAAATATACTGCCGTTTATCTTTAAATTCGTCATTGATTGATTCGGCAAGCATATGCGAAGTTCCGGAGGGGGCATCTTTCTTGAGGTTGTGGTGCTTCTCGATAATTTCGATGTCGAACTGTTCCCCCAAAACCCGAACCGCACGCCGTGCCAAATCTTGAAGCAGATTAATCCCCAACGACATATTCCCCGTGAAGAAAACAGGAATCTGAGTCGATGCACCCTTGATATTGCTGACTTCGTCTTTGTTGTAACCGGTAGTCGCCGCAACAAGCGGAAGATTCTTGGTTTTACAGTAAGTAAGCAAATCGGGCAGGGCAGATGGGTGAGAAAAATCGATTATTACATCGACATCTTCTTTTAAATCGAAGGGCTTTCTGTAAATTGGGAATCCTGTTGTCTTTTCGGCAGAATCCGAAACGTCAATCCCGGAAACAATCCGACAGTCCCCTCTCTGATTTACGAGTTCGGTAATAACCCGCCCCATTTTCCCCAATGCGCCTGATAATGCGATTCTTGTCATTGTTACGACCGCGCCGCCCCACTTACATATAATAGTGGTTCGTCTTCCTTTGTATTTTCTTAAATTAATTTCGCAGATTGAAGAGAGACTTTCAGTTTAGCCGAAGCCGAGTCTTCCATTTCAAACAGCGGCATACGAAGCCCGCCTACGTTTTTCCCCATGAGGTTTAGCGCAGTTTTTACCGGGATGGGATTCACGTCGAGTTTGAGTAAATCCATACATAGTTTCAGATATTTAATCTGGAGTTTTCCCGCTTCGGCGAAATCGTTTTCAAGACAGAGTCGGCAAATTTCCCGCATGATTTGCGGAGCGATGTTCGCCGCAACCGATACGACCCCTTTTGCCCCTAACGCCATAGCCGGGACTGTCATTACATCGTCCCCGCTGTAAACGCCGAGATTTTCACCGCAAGCCTCAATAATCTGAGCCATGTAGTTTATGTCGCCGCCTGCTTCTTTGACAGCAACTATGTTGGGATGTTCGGCTAATTCTATGAAGGTGGAAATCTCGATATTAACGCAGGTTCTCCCCGGAATATTGTACAGCATAATAGGGATTTTCACCGCATCGGCTACTTTAGTGAAATTGGATATCAATCCCCGTTGTGAAGTCTTATTATAATAAGGAGTCATAAGTAAAAGCGCGTCTGCCCCGGATTTTTCTGCGGCGAGCGACAGTTCTATCATGTGCAGGGTGTTGTTGCTGCCTGTCCCTGCAATTATGGGAATCCGTTTAGCGACTTTTTCGACCGCAAATCGAATACATTCTATGTGTTCATCGTCGTTTAGGGTGGAAGCCTCTCCGGTTGTTCCGCAGACAATCAACGCATCAGTTTCTTTTTCGATTTGCTCTTCAATTAATTCGGCGAACACTCCGTAGTTTACACTTCCATCGGGGTTAAACGGTGTGACAATCGCCACCCCCGAACCCGTGAATATCGTTTTTTTAGTCATAATCGGTAATCTCCTTATTCTTAGTCAAAATATCCTTTATCAGCGAACATTTCCGCGACCAGTACAGCCCCCCCCGCTGCCCCGCGAAGCGTGTTGTGTGACAGACAGACGAATTTATAATCGTACAGGGAATCCTCGCGAAGTCGTCCGATTGAAACCCCCATTCCGTTATATAAATCACGATGAAGTTTAGACTGCGGGAAGTTGTCTTCGTTGAAATATGTCAAAAACTTTTCGGGTGCAGACGGAAGTGCAATCCCGCCATAGTTATTCCACAGGTCGAGGATTTCTTGTTTATCGGGCTTATTCTCGAACTTTACAAATACAGCCGCCATATGTCCGTCACTCACCGGGACACGAATACACTGTGTCGTAATCACGGGTGAAACCGCATGGACGATTTTATCATTATCGATTTTCCCCCAGATTTTTAGCGGTTCTTGCTCGGATTTTTCTTCTTCGCCTCCGATAAACGGGATTATGTTATCCACCATTTCGGGCCAGGAATCAAAGTTTTTCCCCGCCCCGGAAATAGCTTGATAGGTACAAGCGATGACTTCGCTTATTCCGAATTTGCGCAATGGGTGCAGTGCCGGAACATAGCTTTGAATCGAACAATTAGATTTCACCGCAATGAACCCTCGCTTAGTTCCCAGTCGTTTCCGTTGTGCTTCAACGATTTCGGCGTGTTCCGGGTTGACTTCCGGAATGACCATGGGCACATCTGAGGTGTTCCTATGTGCGGAGTTGTTTGAAATAACCGGGATTTCTGCTTTTGCATATGCCTCTTCCAGTGCGGAGATTTCTTCTTTCTTCATATCAACGGCGCAGAAAACGAAATCAACTTTCTCTGCAATCGCCGTAATGTCCGAAGCGTCAAGTATAGGCATATCCTTGTATTTATCGGGAATCGGAGAGGTCATAAGCCACCGCCCCGAAACGACTTCATCGTATTTTTTTCCGGCAGAGCGGGGGGAAGCCGCCAACACAGTCACGTTGAACCACGGATGGTTCTCCAACAAAAGCGCGAACCGCTGCCCGACCATTCCGGTAGCCCCTATAATTCCGACGTTGTATTTTCTCATACTATTATATAAATTCCTTTCTGAAACAAATTCCGTTTTTAAACGGACTGATTATACTACTTATATTATCACAGAATCTGTCCTATGTCAAGCGGCACTCGTCAGTTGCTTTGACATTGTGACGGTTTCAGATTCAGCGGAGCGTCAAATTCAACCCCGCGGCGTGATGTGAACGCAAACGCGGACTTAAGCAGTCCGTCACGAATATCATTATCATCGGACTTGATTTCAACTATGCTCGCCTTACTCCCGTCGATTTTCATGGTGAGACTGCTTTCGTTGACGTTCCCTGAAGCAACGAATTTTATTTGACCGTCACCGCTGTCGTGATGTTTTATTGTTATCATAACCTAATAACCTCAATTCTTGAGCCGTTAAATCGGCGTATTCACCCGGTTTTAACATTCCCAGCTTGACTTTGCCGATTGAAATCCGCTTAAGCCGGGAAACCGTCAACCCCACTGCTTCACACATTCGACGAATTTGCCTGTTTTTCCCTTCGGAAATGGCGAACAGCAAAACTGTGCGATTCTTTTCGGATGTAATGACTTCGACAGAGCAGGGGAGCGTGTTTTCGATTTTCTTTCTCCCGCTTATTTTGTCGGTTTTGCTGATTTCTACCCCGGAAGCAAGTAAAGCCACCTTTTCTTCGCTGACTTTTTCCGGTACGGTAACGCGATATGTTTTTTTGATTTCTCCGCGCGGATGGGCGATTTTGTTAGCGAAATTCCCATCGTTGGTGAGTAGAATCAATCCTTCCGAGTTAGCATCCAGCCGCCCGATTGGGTATACACGCTCGGCGATATCTTCCGTCAAATCGGTGATTAACGTTTTCGTCCCCGCATGCGGGTCGGACATCGAACAAAGAACCCCCCGCGGTTTATACATCTTAATATAGCGAAGATTCACCTTTACATCGGCGATTTTCACGGCTGAACCCGTTTCGGTTTTAACGGTGATTATGTCGCTCAGACTCGCCTTGTCGCCGAGTTTAGCAGGGCGGCCGTTTACGTTTACCCGTCCTTCTTTGATGTACGCTTCCGCCTTTCGGCGGGAGCAGAAGCCGGAATCGGCTATGATTTTTTGAAGCCTTGCTTTATCCATTGATATGACCATGCCTTTCTGCCGCAAACGCGGCAGGAACCAAGCTTGTCAAGCGCACCCGCTCGGCGGTAAAGCCACCGAGCTGTGAGCTTACATTCAAACTTAATCTTATAGTTAGTCAAATTCAAAACGAAATGAATCCGTTTTGAATTTGCGCCCGTTTTCGCGGCGGACAGCGACTTTGTCGCTGTCATAGTCGGTCGTTTTTCAAACTGACCGACTATAATATTCCTTTTTTAAAACTTCGGTGATTGCAAACCCATGTTCGAGCATTTTGATGTGGTCGTTCCAGTCATCGGGTGCGTTAAGGGTGACTACTACAAGGGTCGTTCCGTTTTTTTCGGCTGCGGAAATCAAGCAGCGTCTCGCATTATCGGTGAACCCTGTTTTAATCCCTATACAACTGTCGTAACTCCACAGCATCTTGTTGTTATTGGAAAGCGAACGACTGTACGGCGGATTCCCGAATTGAAGCCGTATCGTTTTGCTTTTGGCGATTTGCCGAAACTCACAATTATTCAACGCATAAGAGGTCAGCAAAGCCATGTCATAAGCTGTCGATAAATGCCCCGATTCATCCAAACCATGCGCATTTTTGAAAGACGAACTCTTCATCCCGATTTGCTTTGCCTTTTGATTCATCAGTTCGGGGAAATCGCACAGATTCCCCGCAACGCTTACTGCGGCGGCGTTAGCGGCATCGTTCCCGGAGGGTAACATCATTCCGTAGCACAGTGCCCGCCGAGTAACTATATCGTTCTCGCGGAGTCCCATGCTGGTACCCTCTACATGGATAGCGTGGTTATCTACCATAAATTGCTTGTCTAAATCGCCTGATTCTAATGTCAGAATGGTTGTCATGACTTTGGTCAGGCTTGCAATCTCGCGTATTTCCGCAGAATTTTTCGAGAAGAGAACCTTCCCGGAGGCCGCGTCCATGACAATCGCCGAGACCGCTGAAACTTCAGGTTTTTGAATAACTATAGGAGACAGCCGACCTGCTGTTAACAGCGAAACCGTCAAAACAATCGAAATAATCGTTGTGATTTTAATTTTACTTTTCATACGACTATTGTGTCGAATTAACTCGTTATTATACTCCTGTTGTTTTAGAGTCTGTTTGGAATCTCGCTACGCGGTGGAACGTGACTTTGTCATGACTATAGTCGTTTTAAACGCTTACAGTCGTTTTAGACACTATAGTCGTTTTCTACGCTATAGTCGTTTTAGATGACTATAGCTCTTGTTTTGCACTATTCCTCTTGAGTTTCATCTCCCGGTTTTTTCTTGGAAAAAACAGCCTTGATTTTTTCAATGAAATCCGGTGCAGACTCGAATATGCTCTCCATGATATTGCTGTCTTTTGGGCCGGCTTCGAGTAGTTTTACGTCACCGTCGGTTTTGATTACCACGAAAGTCATGGGTTTAATCGTGACCCCTGCGCCTGAGCCGCCCGCAAAAATCTCTTTCGGTGAAGATGCCGGAACGTCTGAGCCTCCCGAAACAAATCCGAACGATACTTTCGATACGGGAATGATTATTGTGCCGTCGGGTGCGGTAATCGGATTCCCGATAATCGTGTTGACATCCACCAACTCGCGGATTTTCTCCATAGAGGTACTCATCATGCCTTCTAAATGCTTTGCCATGTTATTTCTCCTTAAAAATTTTTTTGAAATTGTTATATTCCGGGTTTTCGTAAGCTGTTTACTTACTGTTTTTCACTGTATTTAACACGTATTGAAGTAAGCACATCGCCGCCGATAAAACCCTAATCCTCGCACGACAATACAAGTGCATTTCGGTCTCTTCTTTTTCGAAGTCGGCGGTTACTTTTATCTGCTTGACTTTTAATGAGAGGGTTTCGTTCAGCCACGCTAAAGTCGAAGATACAGCGGCGGATTGAAATCCGTAATTCAGAGCGACTTTAGCCGCATCGTCCCCGCCAATCACGCAATTGAATCGCAGATTGTCTATTCGTATTCGTCGAATCAGCTTTTTTAAGGCAGGTTTCGCCGAGTCGTAAACGAGACGGAACATCTCAAAATCGAAGCTGCGGCTGTTTGCTTTGGATATATCATATGCCAGTTTGTCAATCCCTGATTCCTGCGCGAGTTTTTCCGTGAACGTTTGTTCGGTGTTTGATTTGTTAGATTTTTTGTTTTTTTTGGATTTTTTGATTTTTTTTCTTTTTTTCTTGACTCGTTTCTTTTTTTTCGGTTTTGCGGAATCGTGGAGGGTAATGAATAAATACTTTACCTTCACCGAAAAGTCATTGCGATACTCGATTTTGGCAGTGAGCGAAAACAGCGATAAAATCAACACAAGTAACAGCAACCCCACGATTGTTCCCGCTATAATCAACCCGACCATACTTCTCCTTCTAAATCGTTGCTCTCGTTTGCTTCCGGTTCTTCAAGCGACGTGTCGCTCTCGTTTGCTTCCGGCTCTTCAAGCGACGTGTCGCTCTCGTTTGCTTCCGGTTCTTCAAGCGACGTATCACTCTCGTTTGATTCTTCAAGTAACGTTAGTTGTTCCGCACCCCCGGATTCGGGGAGTGGCGGGAGTTCGCCCAGTTTCTTCAAACCGAAGCACCGCAGGAAGTTTCGGCTTGTTCGATAGGCAATCGGCCTGCCGGGTAAATCCAACCGACCCGCTTCTTCCACTAATTGCCGTTCAACAAGAGTGTTGACAACACTTGATGAGTCTATTCCTCTGACCTGTTCAATAAACGCCCTTGAAATCGGCTGATTATACGCAATAATCGCCAGAACTTCCATAGCGGCAGGCGAAAGCGGGGTGGTTTTCTTTGTTTCGATTGCCGCCTTGATATACGCGGCAAATTCGGGCTTGGTAGCGATTTGATAGGAGTCGCCCAGTTTGAGTAGGGTGAGTCCGCTGTTGTCGGATTCATACCGCTGTTGAAGTTCTTCCAGAACGGTAAGTGTATGCTCTTTTTCGATTGCGCAAACCTGTGACAGCCTTTCCGCGCTGATTGGCTCACCACAAGCGAATAAGACGGCTTCCAACCGTGAGATTAAGTCTATTAGCATTGTATGACCATGCCCTTCTGCCACAAATGCGGCATGAATTAAGCCTGTCAAGCTCATCTGCTCAACGGTAAAGTCGCCGATTCGTGAGCCCTTATTCAAACTTTATCTTCTTTTATTGATTGTTTCGTAAACTCTATATAATCTAACTCATCCGAGAATGCGATTCTTCCGTGGCTTGAAAGTTCCAGCAATGCCAGAAACGTTGCGATTTGTTCCGAACGACCTTGGTCTGCGAATAAAGGGGCAATCTCGATTCTGCCGCCGCTCTTCATTCTTTTTAAAACAAAGATGATTTTAGAGAAAACGCTCACATAATCTAATCCGACAACTTCGGTAGGGGTCGGCGGGGGAGGTTGCTCTAAAAGCTGTTTCAGTTTGCCCCTGTCCGAAATTACCGATATGGCATCTGCCAACTCGGAAGCGGCGTGGGTTAAATCGTAACTCAAATCGATTTCAAGTTTTGCGGGGTTCCGCGTGAAAAGCGAATCACCGATGTTCAACTCCCTGAGTAACTGCGCCGTTGCTTTGCACAGTGCGTATTCGATTAACACGCCTTCCAGTTCTGCTTTGAGCTTTTCAGCTTCGTGTTTCGGCAACAGCGAAACCGTCTTGATGTAA
>WRKZ01000012.1 GCA_009777835.1 Oscillospiraceae bacterium
CCGCTTGTTCGGTGGTAGGTAGGTAGGTAGGTAGGTAGGTAGGTAGGTAGGTAGGTAGGTTCTCTGTAAGCGTATCATATTTTCGCATAAAAGTCAATACTCCTTGGGATTTAGCGGGGTTCATTTTCATACGAAAATAAGTATATCACATTTCGGCGGGAACGTCAAGGAAAATTTTCGGGGAGTTCGCCCTTGTTAAGTTGCTTTTTGCTCGGTACCGGGAAACCGGCAGAAGCGGCAATCATACGCGAGATAGGCAAATCGGGATTCTGCGTGTACCCTATGTGACTGTCGCCCATGTAATCCCGACGAATACGGAAACTCCCGCCCGTCTCATAAGTGGTGCAATTGATTTCCCAATAAGGAGAATCGGGGAACACCGGCAAATCCTGCAGTGTGCCTTTTATTCCCCATCTTTGTTCGAGCATTTCGGCAATGATTTCCACCCGCTTGTTCCAGTACTGCGGATAAAACGGCAACCGCCGCAACGCCGACTTCTGTATATCACAGGCAAGCATTATTTCGCGGACTTTCCCCAACGTTTCTTCAAGGAAAACGTCGCCCTTCGGCCATTTGTTCCCGCAGGCGGCGAAAATCGCACCTATACAAAGGCTTGCCCCGGAAACAGAGGATATACTCGTGATTCGTTCGTACAAGCCCGATTCCGCCAGGTATTTCAACACGCCGAGATGATAGATTGCCGCACGGGTTCCGCCCCCCGACAAGGCAAGCCCGATTCGGCACGTATTTACGTTCATACTCATACAAACAACCTTTCGCCCGGTATATGGCGGAATCCGTTCTTGGCTTCGATTCCCTTCGTCAGAACAGCCGGCGGGAAATGCCGCCATACTGCAACCGCAGTCGGTGAATTCATCACATCGGCGAGTTTTCGAAAATCGGGGCGGCCGGCTTTGTTCATCAAGTATGCCGATTGTACGTCACCGCTTTTTCGGCGGGAGTTGAGCGATTTTATGATGTTTTCGGCGGTGTTCAGCCCGATTCCGTGTCCGTAGTACAGACCGTCTTCCAACACGATGACGTTTTCGCCCTGCCATTGCGGTAAATCGGGTGCATGGTCGGGATTTGCGAAGTACGCACGGTCGCCGATTAACAGTCCTTCCGAACCTACATCTTCCATTCTGCCGACTTTTCGCAGTAGCGGGTCGCGAATATCCCAGTCCATTAAGTAAATCGTTGTGAAGGTTTTGTCGAAGAGTTCATCGCCGTAGACCTCAAGAATCGCCTTGTAATAGACGATTTCCATTGCTGTCGCACACTCGGTCGAGTATCTCCAACCGTTATCGAATATGTCGTTTACCGCCTCACTCGGTTTAACGTTTTGTTTCATGTTCCAGCCGCCGTTTCCGGCGCGATTCCAGTAGTCTTCGTTGCATCTTGTGTTGGCGAATACAGCGAATGACATTCCGCTTTGGTGCAGTGCGTTGGCGGCATTGCAGATTTCCTCTCTCAGATTCTGCTCGAATTCGTAATACAGATTTTCAAGATTTTCGTTGTTCATATGTAGTCTCCGTTTCACTCGTTTTTGTTACATCATATGAACAGACATGATTTCGGGTGACTGAAACTCCCGGGACGTGATTTTGTCACGTCCATAGTCGTTTTCAACGACTATAATCAAAAAATCGCTTGACAAAACGGAAATCTTTGTGATATACTATTACTAATCCGCACGGAAAGGCACGGTCAAAAGAAAATGGAAAAATCAAGCAAAGCAGTCTACCTCGATAACGCAGCCACCACCCGAATCAGCGATACGGTTTTCGAGGGAGTTTTACCATATTTGAAAGAACGATACGGGAATCCTTCTTCGGTATATTCACTGGGGCAGGAAAGTGCGCGTGCAATCGAGAAATCGCGCGAACGACTTGCCTCCGCCTTGAACTGCACCCCCGGCGAAATCTACTTTACGGGCGGCGGAAGCGAGAGCAATAACTGGGCGATTCGTTCCTGCGGGGCTTCTCACATCATCACAAGTGAATTTGAACATCATGCTGTTCTGCACGTCTGCGAAAATCTCGAAAAACACACAGGAGTCAAAACGACATATTTGCCGGTCTATGCCAACGGAATCATCAAAATTGAGGATTTAGAAAAAGCGTTACACGAAAATCCCTCCACAGGGCTTGTGACGATTATGTTCGCTAACAATGAAATCGGTACGATTCAGCCGATTGCCGAAATCGGTAGGTTAATCTCCGATTGGAACAAGAAAAACAGGAAATGTCGATTCCACACAGATGCCGTTCAGGCGGTGGGGAATGTTCCGATTGACGTACAGGCAATGAATATCGATATGCTGTCGCTTTCGGGGCATAAATTCCACGGAATGAAAGGGGCGGGCGCATTGTACGTTCGAAAAGGCGTAAAGCTTCCGCCGTTCATATTAGGCGGGGCGCAGGAACGCGGCAGTCGCGCAGGTACCGAAAACGTTGCGGGAATAGTTGCATTGGGAATCGCCGTTGAAGAAGCGGTCGGCAATCTCGAAGAGAAAAATGCCCTACTCCTCAAAAAGCGGGAACGGATTTATAACGAAGTCATGAAAATTGAGCGTACACGCTTGAACGGCGACTTAGAAAAACGATTGTCCAACAACCTCAACTTTTCATTTGAAGGAATCGAGGGGGAAGCGTTGCTTCTAAACCTGGATTTAATGGGGATTGCCGCTTCGAGTGGTTCGGCGTGTACTTCCGGCTCACTCGACCCGTCTCACGTGCTTCTTGCGTTGGGTCTCCCTCATGAAATAGCGCACGGTTCGCTCAGAATCAGTATGTCGAGGTATACGACCGACGATGAAATCACTCATTTGCTTGAGGTTTTGCCCCCAATCGTTGCGAAATTACGTGCAATGTCACCCGTATGGGAGAATATTAATGTATAATAACTACGACGGTAAGATGCTGAAACGTAAGGAATTGAAAAAACTCACCGATTCCCGACCCGAGCCTGATAAAAGCAGTGAAATAACGCTCACTCAGACGCAGTATGAGGAGATGGTCGGGATTCTGCAAAAGCAAAAGAAGTGGTTACCGGGAATGATGATTGGACCCATAATCCTTTTTTTTATGATATGGATGATATGGGGTTTGAATGTAGTATTACATGAAAAACACTCACCTTATTCTGTTATTGTTTTTGCGATAGTTACGATTATCTGTATAGGGATTGTTGTTCCGAAGATTGTTTTTGATTTGCGCAAGACGCATAAAAGGTGCGAGCGACTCCTGGAAAGCCTTGAAAGGGGAAGATATCGTGCATATGCTTTAGATATCACGCGCAAGGCTTTTTATTTCGGCGGAGAAGAGAGTGACTGTTTCTACATTGAATGTGGTGACTTTAGAATACTCACGGAAGAAACCCGGTTGTACAACAAAGCAAAGTCACGGCTCATTGCCGTTTTTGCTCAAGACAATGAAAATCAGACGGAAATTTTTTTATCAGGAGAATGAAGGTTCTCAATGGGGTTTTGCGCCTCGGAAAGGAATGGTCATAATATATGATATATACAGAAAAAGTTATGGAACACTTCGCAAATCCACAGAACGTCGGTGAGTTACCCGATGCTAACGGTATCGGTGAAGTCGGTAATGCCAAATGCGGCGATATCATGAAAATCTACCTGAAAATCGAGGACGGGGTCATAGTTGACGTACGGTTCAAGACTTTTGGGTGCGGTGCGGCGATTGCCACATCTTCGGTATCGACAGAATTAATCAAAGGTAAGCGAATCGAAGACGCGCTCAGTCTCTCGAACAAGACGGTAGTGGATGCTCTGGGCGGATTGCCTTCGGCAAAGCTCCACTGTTCGGTGTTAGCCGAACAGGCGGTTAAAGCTGCGGTGGCTGATTATTACAAACGTCAGGGAATCGACCCGGAACTGTTTGTCGGTAAATGCGACGACAGCGAACATCATTGTTGCGGCGAAGGCGAAAATTGCGGTTAAAAACAGAGGCTACTTTGTGTCTCGGAAAGATATGGTCATAATCATGATTATTAAGGGTGTTAAGTCGAGATTTATTGCGCTATCGGTTGTGTTCGCTGTTATAGTGGGGAGTTTTTCGCTGTTTGTATTGCCTATGTCGGGGGCAGATGGTGTTCCTGTTGTGGAATTCCTCAACAGGGGAATCGTTGCGGTCAGGGCGCGAACCGGAATCTTCGTGAGTTGGCGGCACTTAGCGAGTGACCCCGATGATGCTGTATATCGGCTTTATCGTGACGGTACGCTGATTCATACAACCTCCGATACGGGGGCGACCTGTTTTAATGACACCTCCGGAACAATAACATCGGTTTATCGGGTTGATGCCGTTTCGGGAAACACCGTCTATCACAGTGAAGACAAGGTAATCCGTGCGAACACCTTCCTCAATAATCAAACCGGGGGCGGGTATTTTGATATTCCGATTTCAAAGCCGAGTAACTCCCACCATGCTAACGACTTAACCGTCGGGGATGTTGACGGAGACGGTGAATATGAAATCTTCATTAAATGGGAGCCCGATAACGCGAAAGATAACTCACAATCGGGAACCACCGACAATGTGTTCATCGATTGCATTAAATTGGACGGAACCCTTCTCTGGCGAATTGATTTAGGGCGGAATATCCGTGCGGGGGCGCACTATACGCAGATGTTGGTTGCCGATTATGACCTGTCGGGAAGCGCGAAGTTAATCGTCAAGACCGCCGACGGCACCCGCGACGGATTGGGTAACGTCATCGGTAATGCCAATGCCGACCATCGCAATTCGAGCGGGTACATACTTTCCGGACCGGAATATCTGACATTGTTCGACGGAAAAACCGGTGCGAATCTGCACACCATTGATTATAAGCCGGGTCGAGGAAATGTCAACGCCTGGGGTGACAATTACGGTAACAGGGTGGATAGATTTTTAGGCGCGGTCGCCTATTTAGATGGGGTTAAGCCGAGTGCGGTACTCATTCGCGGGTACTATACCCGAATGACGGCGACCGCTTACGATGTTGTCAATGACAGATTAGTGGAGAAGTGGGCATTCGACTCCGGAAATAATTCAAGTGCGCAGGGGTACGGTCAAGGAAATCACAACTGTATGCCCGCCGCTCTCGGAAACGATTCACGCCAATCGATTGTTTTGGGTTCATGTGCAATCGGCCCTGACGGGACTATGCTGTGGGACGCACGGCAGGGTCACGGGGACGCATTACACGTGGGGAATTTCATTCCCGAACGTCCGGGGGTGGAAGTGTTCATGTGTCACGAGAATTCGCCGTTTGGGGTTTCGCTGAAAAGTAATACAGGGGAGGTTCTGTGGCGCAGTAACGGAAGCAGTGATACCGGTCGCGGGGCTGCCGGAAACATTTTCGCCGGAAATAACGGTGCGGAATTCTGGGGTTCGCAACCTGACGGAGTGCTTAACACTTCGGGACAGCGGATTTCCGGTATGCCGAAGCCTACCATTAATCACCTCATCTGGTGGAATGGTGAGCTTGAGCGGCAATTCGCGGACGGAACAGGCGGGAATGACTCCAACCTCAAAATAGAGCGGATTAACGCCGCCGGAACAGGCATCGACCGTGTATTCACAACTGTAGGCGACCTCACCATAAACGGTACAAAGAAGAATCCCGGGCTAACCGCCGACTTGTTCGGTGACTGGCGGGAAGAAATCGTGTTGAGAACCGCTGATTCGTCGGCTTTGCGGGTGTATTCCACCGTCACGCCGACTTCTTATCGGATTACTACGCTTATGCACGACCCGCAATACCGAAATCAGGTTGCGGGGCAGAATGTTTGTTATAATCAGCCGCCACATCCGAGCTTTTTTCTGGGAATGGGACACCCGCTCCCTAAACAGCCCAATGTTGTGGTGAGGGGACAAGGAGGCGATTCCCCGATAACCACCACTGCGACTGAAACTACGACTTCGGCAACTTCGACTGCTACGACTACTGCGACTACTGCGACTACTGCGACTTCGACTACTGCGACTACCGCGACTTCGGCAACTACGACTACGGCAACTTCGACGGCTACGACTACGGCAACTTCGACTGCTACGACTACGACGGCTTCGACTGCTACGACTACGACGGCTTCGACTGCTACGACTACGACGGCTTCGACTGCTACGACTACCGCGACTTCGGCAACTACGACTACGGCGACTTCGACTGCCACGACTACGGCGACTTCGACTGCCACGACTACGGCGACTTCGACTGCCACGACTACGGCAACTTCGACTGCTGAGACTACGGAAACTACGGATGCCGAAACCTCTTCGCACGGTATTCAACCATTACTCGGGGATACCGACGGAAACGGTCGTGTTACGATTGCAGACGCGCTTGAGCTTCTCAAGCATCTTGCTGGAATGAGTTCGTTGGTTTCGCAGGATAATCCCGAATTATGGGTGAATTCCTTGATTACCCCGGCAAGCCAAGCGGCGAACAAACCCGCAATCGCCGATGTACTTGAGATTCTGAAATATCTTGCACGAATGTCGAGTTTAGTGAGCGGCGAACGACCTACGTAAGGGACTCCTGTAAATTTTAAAAAATTTCAGAAAAATTTTAGAAAAAACACTTGACAAATCGAAAAAAAAAGTGTATACTGCTAAAGTCGTGGTTTTCATGCGCCCCTGTAGCTCAGTCGGTAGAGCAGTAGACTGAAAATCTACGTGTCGTTGGTTCGATTCCGACCGGGGGCAGCAAATAGCAGAAAAAACAGGATTTAGTTATCAACTGAATCCTGTTTTTTGAGATTTTCTAAATAACCGTTGCAATTACCCCTGCATAGACTTTTGTTGCCCCCGCCGAAATCAATACTCCTGCCGCAGAATCCAACGTTGCACCGGTGGTACGGACATCGTCAATCAATAGAATGTTTCCGCTGACAGATGAATCGGTAACATGAAACGCGTCTTTCAGATTCTCACGCCGTTCCGCCGCTGACAGCGACTTCTGGATTTCGGTACGGCGGCTCTTCATGAGCAGTTTCGGCGCGAAAGCAAGTCCCGAAATCGCCGACATCTCAGCGGCTATCAACTTCGGCGGATTGTATCCTCTGTTCCTCATTCGCGGTGCGTCTGTGGGAATACAAGTTATAATTCCGATTTCGTCCGGAAGGTAAGCAAGTGACTCACAAAGCAACTTCGCCGCCGCCGAAACAGCATAACCATCTCCCCCTTCTTTGATTGCGTAAACAAAGGGGGAGGTTTTTTTGTTATATTCGAATAAGGACAGGGTTGCAGTGACATTTCGGAGTGGTTCGAGCTTTTCCGGCGGCAGTGCGATTTCAGTTCCTTCTATACAGCTGCTACAGTAGTACGCATCATAAGCAATGACTTCATCGCAGAACGGGCATTTATTGGGATAAATCACATCGAGGAAAAAGCGTTTCGCTTTGTATAGAGTAGTCATGGCTCTATCTTATTTTAATATGCGTTTCTCTCAACTGCAACTCACTGACTTCACCGGGTGCGCCCAACATAACGTCCTGTGCGTTGGAATTCAACGGGAATGCTATGGTTTCTCTCACGTTTTCTTCACCGAGGAGCAACATAAGCAGTCGGTCTACGCCGAACGCCATTCCCGCATGAGGGGGTGCGCCAAATCGAAATGCCGAGTACAACGCCCCGAATTTGTTCTTGACATCTTCCTCTGAGAATCCGGCTATTTCAAATGCTTTCACCATAATGTCGGGATTGTGGTTTCTCACTGCACCCGAGGCTAATTCAACCCCATTCAACACGAAATCATACTGGTACGCTAAAATTTCGAACGGGTCTTTATTATTCAACGCATCAAGCTCACCCTGCGGCATAGAAAACGGATTATGCCCGAAAGCCGCCTTACCGGAATCATCTCTTTCGTAAAATGGGAAATCGGTAATCCAACAAGCCTTGAAATCATCTTTGTCGATTAATCCCAATCTTTCGGCGATTTCAGCGCGAATCTGCCCCGCATACTTCGCGGCAACGGTTTCGTCGCTCTCCGCTACGAAGTACAACACATCGCCGACCTGTAATCCGGCACGTTCACGAATCGCTTCACGGGATTCATCTGTCAGGAACTTATCAATCGGGCCTGCATAACCGCCGTCTTGCTCGACTTTGACGTAGCCCAACCCCTTCATTCCGATAGACAGCGCAAAATCCTCCATGCTCTTGAAAAAACTTTTAGATGCGATGGGATTTTCGCCCATTTTCGGTATGCGGAGCGCACGGACTGTTTTATTCGCAAACGGCTTGAAATCACTGTTTACGAACAAATCTGAAATGTCAACAATCAACAGCGGATTCCGTAAATCGGGTTTATCCGTTCCGTATTTAAGAAGCGCGTCGGCAAAGGTTATTTTCGGAATATCTTCCAACCCTTTACCGGTTTTGCTGAACGTCCCAATCACTGATTTTATGAGGGATTCCCCCACCTCGAACACGTTTTCCTGCTCGGCGAACGCCATTTCCAGGTCAAGCTGGTAGAATTCCCCTGCCGTCCTGTCTGCACGTGCATCTTCATCACGAAAACATGGTGCAACCTGGTAATACCGTTCAAATCCCGAAACCATCAGCAACTGCTTGAAAATCTGCGGGGCTTGCGGCAACGCATAGAATTTCCCGTGGTGTTTCCTGCTCGGAATAAGAAAATCTCTCGCACCTTCCGGCGACGAAGCCGATAAAATCGGGGTCTGCATTTCAAGGAAGCCCATGCCGTTCATGCTTTCGCGCATATATGAAATTACCTTCGAGCGGAGAATCAACGCATCCTGCATGGTTTTATTCCGCAAATCAAGAAAACGATACTTTAATCGAACATCTTCCCCTGTTTCGCGCGATGCCGACGGTTCAAACGGCAGATTCTCGTAAACCTGCCCCAGAATGTCGAGACTTTCAGCGACGATTTCGATTTCACCGGTGCTGATTTTCGGGTTAAAAGTCTCGGGCGAACGCTTAGTGACTTCCCCGCTTATACTTACCGTTGATTCCCTGCGGACGTTTTCCAGGAGTGTGTCTTTTACGACAATCTGTACTACACCGTAATGGTCGCGCAGGTCGATGAACATGATTCCGCCGTGGTCACGAATAGTCTCGACCCAACCTGCAACCCGCAGAGTCTCCCCTACATTTTCATTTGTGAGCATTGCTGTGGTTTTAGTGCGGTATTTGTTCGCCATTGAGCAGAGTTCGCCGCACCGCAGTTCTTGTTTTGATTCGTTTTGATTAAACATTATTATGACCATCCCCCTTCTTTTCTAACTTCTTCGATTTCGGATAAAGCTTCAGCTCTCGTATCATATGCCATAAAAACTTCACTCGCCTTTCAGTTTACTCTCAAGAATATTTTTCACGGTTGCCGGGGCTGCCGAGCCTTTCAGCTCTTTACTCGCCTGACCCATCAAGAATCCGAAAACCTTGACTTCACCGTTGCGATATTGTTCGACTGCTTTCGGATTAGCTTCGAGAACTTTGTTAATAACCGCCTCGACCGCTCCGGAATCTTCTTTCAGCCATAAATCCCCTTCATCGCAGATTTGCCCCGGCGATTTACCGGATTCCAGCATCTCCCGCAGAACATCTTTACGGACATCACGATTAAGTTTGCCTTCATCTACCGAACGCTGTAAGTCGGCGAAATCGGCAGGGGAAAACGGTAATGCCCCCATGTCGGCTTCCCCGAGATTGACCCGCCGCAACAATTCCACTACAATAAAATTCGCCAGTGTCTTCGGGTTATTATGAACAGCAACTGCCGCATCATAAAAGTCTGACACCCTTTTATCGTTCAGAATAATCACCGCATCTTTTTCAGCCAGTTTGAAGTCGTTGACGTAGCGTTTTAAGCGAATTCCCGGCAGTTCCGGCAGTGCTTGTCTGAATCGCTCGATTTCCTCCTCACTCAACACCACGGGGGGAATATCCGGGTCGGGGAAATAACGATAATCATGAGCATCCTCTTTAGTTCGCATCGGGATTATTTCCCCGGTAGCATCGTCGAATCGCAGGGTCTGCTGAATAATCGCCTCCCCATTTTCCAGAAGGTCGGTTTGTCGCTCGATTTCGGCGGCAATCGCCCTGCCAATCGCCTTAATCGAGTTAAGGTTCTTGATTTCGGTACGAGTACCGAGTTTCTCGCTCCCGAAAGGAGCAAGCGATATATTCACATCGCAACGAAGCGAACCCTGTTCCATTTTCCCGTCGCAGATGTCGCCGTATTGAAGAATTTGTCGCAGTTTTTCAACATATGCGACAACCTCCTCGGCTGAGTGGAAATCAGGCTCTGTAACGATTTCAATCAGCGGAACACCGGTACGATTATAATCGGCAAGGCTTTTTCCACCTACATGATTGAGTTTTCCCGCATCTTCTTCCAAATGGATTCGGTTAAGGCGAATGGTTTTGGTTTCGCCGCCCGCCTCTATTTCAAGTCCGCCGCCGACACATACCGGGCGTTCCATCTGTGAGACTTGATATGCCGCAGGTAAATCGGGGTAGAAATAATTCTTCCGCTCCCATTTTGTGAATCGAGAGATTTTACAATCCAGGGCGAACCCCGCACGAACAATCAATTCCAACGCTTTTTTATTCAGTGAGGGTATCGCACCGGGAAATCCCGAACACCCGATACAGCAATGCTCATTCTCTTCCCCGCCGAACTTTGCCGAACAAGAACAGAACAATTTCGACTCGGTCATGAGTTCCGCGTGAGTCTCGAGTCCTATTGTAGGGTATAGTTTCATCGAACTTCACCTCTCATCGTCAAGCAGCCTGCCGCCGGCGAAGCCGCCGCCCGCTGCTCTTGTTTTGCTTCCGCGTGAGTCTCGAGTCCTATTGTAGGGTATAGTTTCATCGATTTCGCCCCCTTTCAATGCAATCAGCCACTTGCAGAATCGTCGCTTCATCGAATTTTCGCCCGGTCAACGAAACACCAATCGGCATATACGGTTTGTCGAATTTGACCGAATTTACACCCGGAGTCGAAACGCACGGAAGTCCGGCAAGGTTCATCGGGACGGTGTACAAGGTCGATGAGTAGATTTTTACGAAATCACCGGGTTCGTCCAGACTGAACGCGCTTCTTGAAGAAGTGGGGGAGACCGCAACGTCATAATCGTTAAGCAACGCATTAAACTCACGAGTAATTTGCTGACGAATAGCTAACCCTTTTCTAAAATAAGTGTTCATGTTCTCGCCCGAAAGCACAAAGTTTCCGAGCATGATTCGCCGTTTGACTTCCTCACCAAGTCCTCGTGTGCGGCTGTCGCGAAGTCGTTCGTCGTAGGTCGCGCCTTCGCCGCGCAGACCGTATTTTACCCCGTCGAATCGTGACAACGCACTGACCCCTTCTGCCGATGCCAACGTGAAATAGGCGGGGGCGGCATAATCCAAAGCAGGGAGTGAAACTTTCTCCACCTGCGCACCTTGACTTCTTAAAAAGTCCAGCGTTTGACTTACCGATTCTCTGACGTTCACATCTACGTTTTCTGTGAACAATTCTTTTATAAGGGCGATTTTCATGCCCTTTATGCCGTTACCGATTTTAGAAGCGTACGACTTTTCCCCGGTCAATGCTTCCATTATGATTGCGCAGTCCTCCGCTGTTTTAGCGAGCGGACCGACCGTATCGAAACTCCCCGCGAAGGCGGTCACTCCCGTACGGGAGATTCTGCCGTAGGTGGGTTTCAGCCCTGTGATTCCGCAGTATGCCGCAGGTTGCCGAATCGAACCGCCGGTATCCGTCCCTATTGAATAGCAACACAAGTCTGCCGCAACCGCCGCCGCACTCCCTCCGGAAGAACCGCCGGAAACGCGTTCGCGGTCGTGCGGATTGCGAACGTTCCCGAAATAAGATGTTCGGTTGGAGTTACCCATCGCAAATTCATCCATGTTAGTCTTGCCGAGCATGACAAAACCCTGTGATTTTAACGTGCGGATTAAATCGGCATCGTAAAACGGGACGAAGTTTTCCAGCATTTTCGAACCGTTGGTGGTTTTGATTTCCGCGGTGCAGATGTTGTCCTTGATTGAACACGGAATCCCGGTTAAAGCGGTTGATTCCCCCGAATCAAACAGCTTTTGCGCCGTCTGCGCACTCTGTAAAGCCGTTTCTTCTGTGAGGGTGATATAGGCATTCAGGTCGGACTGTTTAGCCCGCTCCAGATAATCGCCGACGACTTCCTTCACGCTGATTTGCCGCTCACTCAGGGCGGTGTTCAATTGTTTGAGACTGAGTTTAGTTAAATCCATTATCCTCACCCTATTACTTTCGGAATAATATAGCAGTTGTTCAGCGATTCTGTATTCGCCAGGAGTTGTTCGGGTGTGGCGGTCGAAACGCTGACATCTTCACGCAACTGCGAGAACGTGACGTGATTGTTATCGGCGATATCATCGTATTCGCCGCCGAAATCACACACCTTGCTTACGAACTCTGCGATTTCGTTTAGTTCGCTGTTGAACCTTGCCCCACCCTCTTCGGTAAAATCAAACTTCGAAAGCTCACTCAAACGTGCAAAAGTTTTATTATCAATCATACATATTCCCCCTATTTGAAATAACTGTCCAGAATTTCACGAGCGTTCGCAGAATCGCTGCATATGAACAAAACCGTGTACAACCCCCGCGATTCAATCACCACGTTATCGAACTTGTGCATTTCGCCGGGCTGATAATCTTTCCATTCTTCTTTCTTACCACTCACGTAATCGGCGAAGAACCGTCTCAACTCGGTTGCCGCTTCACTCGAAGTTGTTTTCACAATGGTGATTTCATCGGGATTCGCCCCCGCAGGATTGATTCTGAATGACGCATCTTCGACCCATTCGTCTTTTATTCCGAAGTAGCGGTTCTCTAAATCGTCGCGCGTTTTTTCGAGCATTGTCGGGAAATCTCCCCCCTCCGACTCGACAATCGCTCCGGTGATTTCCGAAAGCGTCGCCGTGGGTTCGAAATCGCTGTCGGAAGTGCAACCCGATAACATAATCGTGACGAAAAAACAGGAAAAAAGCAATACGCTCAGTAATAATCTTAGATTTTTAGTCATAATGTTAACGCCCTCCACTGCGAACCAGACTGAGTATAGTCTTATACGCACTTCCTTTTAAGTGAACGCCGTCGGCTTCACTGAACTCACTGCTCAAATATCCGTTAGCATCACTCAACGCCTCATGCAGGTCGATTAATTTGAACGCTCTTTTTTGCGATAACTCTTTAATCGCTGCATTGAACTCCCGGATTGTCTCGTTGTTCATATTCGGATAGCTGTTCACTTCGGCGACCGGGGGCAGGGTCAAGAAAAACACATCTGTATTGGGATTTTCGGTTCGGATTTTATCAATCATGGATTCGATTCCCGTCACCACCTCAGACGTATTGTTCCCGTTAAGCTCATTCGTGCCCAGCATGATTACAATCATATCAAAGTCGCCCGCTATATCGTAAAGCTTTCTTCCGTTGATTTCGACCGAATCACCGCCGGAAACGCTTAATCCCACTTTAGCGAATACGTTTCGCGAGGGGAGATAGCCGTATCCGTCGATTCCGGTGAAAATTGAGTCCCCCACGAACAACGTATGTGAGAAGAACTCTTCGTCGGTTAAGTTGGGGTCGTCGGTGTACCACCCTATAAAGTCGTCAATGGTAGAATCGGCGGAGGTAGCATCATCACTTTGACCTGCAACGCTTGAATCTGCGTTTGTTTCGCCGGTTTCGCTTGTATCGTTTATTTCGTTTGTTTCAGAAGTATCGTTCGCCGAGATTTGACTGTACCCCTCAGTTTTGACTTCCGGTTCGGAACTGCACCCTGTTATTCCCGCCGACAGTGCCGACAGTAACAGGCACGCTATCAGTTTTCTTAGCTTGTTTTGCATTAAGTTTCCCCTTTATTTTTTTATTCTAACAGATTAAACGCATGACATTAATCCGTAATGAAAGTCTTTGACTTCCTGTTGCGGATTAATATTATATCATAAAAAATTCCAAACGTCAATAAATTTGAACGAATTTTCGGGCTTGACTTTTTTGCTTTATTATGTTAAACTACTGAAATGAAAGAAAATAAAACCAAAAACGCCGAATTTTTGTTCGAAGTTATGTCAAAACTCCGAACGCCCGAAGAATGTCGCATCGTTTTCGAAGACCTCTGCACCATAAAGGAAGTCGAGGCTATTTCGCAACGGTTGTACGTCGCGAAACTTCTGCACGAAAAGCACGTCTACAACGATATCGTAAAGATGACCGGCGCATCAACCGCGACAATCAGCCGCGTGAACCGCTCGCTTCAATCAGGAAGCGGGGGGTACGATGTTGTGTTCAAACGGCTCACGCAGGAAACCAAACAAGAACATGAATAGCGGGTACGGAATTTTCGCCGAATTTTACGACCAACTGATGTACGGGTTCGATTATTCCCGATTAGCCGACTATTACGACGGATTCATAAAAGAAAACGGATTGACGGCAGCTAAAAGCGGAATCCTTCTTGATTTAGCCTGCGGTACGGGAAAACTCTCCCGATTGATGGCTGAAAAAGGCTGGGATGTAATCGCGGTGGATTCTTCACCGGAAATGCTTTCAAAAGCTGAACCCCACACCAACGTTTCGTACATTTGTCAAGACATGAATGAGCTGGATTTGTTCGGGACGATTGATGCGGCAATCTGCTCTTTTGACGGGTTGAATCATCTTGCCGACGAATCGGAGTTGTATGAAACGATTAAGCGCGTTTCGCTGTTTATGAATCCCGGCGGTGTGTTCGTATTTGATTTGAACACGCTTTACAAGCATGAAACAATCCTTGCCCATAATATATTTGTAAGGGAAACCGACGAGATTTATTGTGTCTGGCGCAATGAGTATTCGGGCGGGGGGGTTGTGTATATTAATCTCGATTTCTTTTCGAAACAAGATAAGCCGGAATCGGGATTGTATCGGCGTTTCACGGAAGAAATCCGAGAGATTGCGTATGATTCGGACACCCTCATAAGTTTATGTGAGCGTGCAGGGTTCGAAGTGGTCGCACAACATGATTTCGTAGGTATTTCTAAAAAAGAAAAGGTGGTATTTGTATGTCGGAAAGTAAGAAATCGGCAATAATCCTTGCTGCGGGAGACGGCAAAAGAATGAAATCGAAAAAGCCGAAAGTGCTTATGGAGGTGGCGTTTCAGCCGATGTTATCATGGGTACTCGATTCGGTAAAACAAGCGGGAATCGAGAAAATCGCGGTAATAATCGGAAATAATGCCGAATTACTCGAAAAAGAGTTGGGAAGTCACCCTGATTGTAAAACTTTCCCTCAGGCCGAACGCAAAGGAACAGGTCACGCTGTTCTTCAGGCGGCGGCATTTCTGGAAGAAAATAAAGACGGTGATGTTCTTGTGCTTTGCGGGGATGCACCTTTCATGGATTCGACCACGGTGAATGAAGCGTATAAACTCCACAAAGAGAAAAATCATGCAGTTACCGTGATAACGGCAGAGGTCGAAAACCCATTCGGTTACGGAAGGATTGTTCGCGAAAAAGACGGCGGTCTTCTCGGCATAGTCGAACAGAAAGATTGTAGCGAAGAACAGCGTTCAATTAGAGAAATCAATTCCGGCGGATATTGGTTCAACACCGCGAACTTGCTCGAAGCACTACCCCTTCTCACCGACGAAAACGCTAACCGAGAGTATTACCTCACCCGGACGGTTGAGCTTATTCGTAATAACGGCAGATTTGCCGGGGCGTATAAGTCCGATAACGGCAGAATCGTCCTCGGTGCGAACGACCGTCGCGGACTGCGGGAACTTAATCGAATTGCTACGGAAATGTTGAACGATGAAATTTCAGACGGCGGTGTGGATATAATCGGGGAGGTTTTCATACAAAAAGGTGTGAAAATCGGGCAGGATACTGTTATTTTGCCGAACACAATCATAAAAGGGGATACGGTTATAGGTGAAGGCTGTGTAATCGGTCCGAATTCTTTTATAGAGGATTGTAAAATCGGTAATGAAGTAACCCTCAACAACGTGCAGGCGTTTGAGTCCTGCGTGGAAGACGGCGCAAAGGTCGGCCCGTTCGTTCAGTTACGTCCGAACACAACCCTCAAAAAAGGAGTGAAAATCGGGGATTTTGTCGAGGTAAAGAATTCGGTCATAGGCGAAAAGACTTCAATTGCACACTTGACTTACATCGGCGATTCCGATGTGGGTGCAGGGGTGAACTTCGGTTGCGGATGTGTTACCGCAAATTATGACGGAATCGCGAAACATCGTACGGTAATCGGCGATAATGCGTTCATCGGGTGTAACACGAATCTAATTGCACCGGTAACGGTCGGCGAAAACGCAACCACTGCCGCAGGTACTACCGTCACGAAAAATGTTCCCGCTAACAGTTTAGCAATCGAGCGGGGACAAATGAACGTCAAAGAAAATTGGGAGAAAAATTTCTTAAGAAAAAAGAAGAAGTAAAAAATTGCCAAAGAGCGGGCTTTGTCCGATTTTACAAGACTTTCGTTGCGGCGCAATATTTACGGAGTTAAAAAACTGAAAGGGCGACGTGGAATTATAATGAGTATACATGGCAAGGATATTAAAATCTTTACCGCAAATTCGAACCCTGCACTTGCGAGAAAAATCGCCGATGAATTGGGATTGCCCATGGGTGAATCGGAGGTCGCACAGTATTCGGACGGTGAAATTTCGGTTAGCATAAAGGAAAGCGTTCGCGGGTCGGGGGTGTTTATCGTGCAATCGACTTCTGACCCCGTCAATGATAATCTGATGGAACTGCTCATCATGATTGACGCGTTCAAGAGGGCAAGCGCACGAGAAATCACGGCGGTGATTCCGTACTACGGTTATGCGCGCCAGGACAGGAAAGCCAGGGCGCGTGACCCCATTTCCGCAAGATTAGTTGCCGATTTAATCAAGACGGCAGGTGCGGACAGGGTAATGACGATGGATTTACATTCGCCGCAAATCCAGGGTTTTTTCGATATTCCGGTGGATAATCTGCCGGGGACGTATTTGTTGGCTTCTTATTACAAAGAAGAAATGCAAAACCGTGAGAATCTGATTTGTGTTTCGCCGGATGTGGGTTCGGTAGCGCGGGCGCGGAAAATGTCCAAGAAAATCGATACGGGATTGGCTATAGTCGATAAGCGCAGACAGAAGGCGAATTCAAGCGAAGTTATGAATATAATCGGTGATGTCAACGGCAAAGACGTAATCATCGTTGACGATATGGTCGATACCGCAGGGACACTCTGCAATGCGGCACGTGCGTTGGTGGAAATCGGCGGGGCGAAGACTATTTATGCCTGTGCGACCCACGGCGTTCTGTCGGGGCCGGCGATTGAACGTATCCGGAACTCCCCCATTAAAGAACTTGTCTTACTTAACACGATTGACATTCCCAAAGAAAAGCAAATCCCGCAAATCAAGATTTTAGATACGTCGGAGTGGTTCGCAGAGAGTATTCGACGGGTATATAATGACAAACCGATAACCCCCATGTTTAACGAGTAAATGAGGAAATTCGGTCTACCGATATTTCCGGAGTTAATAAAAGTATAGGAGTTGGTATGGTAAAATCCGAGAAAACCGCCGAGTTTAAAGCTGTTTGCGCTAAAGTGGCATTGATAATGGTGTTCTTTTTCGCAGGTGCGATTGTCTGTTTGCTGATTGTAAGTTATGTTCACGTGAATTTCGCCGAACAACTCGGTGTTACCGGGAGTTATATGTCACGATTGATTTTATCGGCGGTGTTTTTACAGGCAATCCCGAGTATAACAGCGGTGAGTGTTTTCAAGTTCCGTTCGGATAGTCTTTACAAGAAACCACCCCGATTAGCTAAAGCGTTAGGGAATTTCCCCGCTATGTACGGACTGGGGCAAATACCGAATCTGCTGTTTTTTTTGGTTATATGGATTATTATGAGTTTTCAGTCGAAACAAGAAGATATGGCAAGGGCTTTCGGGGGAATGGAGAGTGTTTTTCCGCCTAATATAATCTGTGCGATTGCACTGTTTATTTATGCGGTGTTTATAGCTGCTTTTTTCGAGGAATTTTTGTGCAGGGGGGTTATTCTTCATGTTTTGAAACCTTACGGAAACGGGTTCGCCGTAATCATAAGCGGATTGCTCTTCGGACTTATGCACGGAAACGTTCACCAGTTTATATATGCGTTCGTGTTGGGGATTGTGTTGGGTTACATCACAATTCAGACCGGTTCGATTCTTGCATCGACGATTCTGCACGCTATGTTTAATTCTATCGGCGGAATTATGTTGTTGCTTATGTCAACACGTTCGGTTCAAGACTATATGTTCGGCGGCGGTGAAGAGGGTGAAGTGTTGGTGCGTAATTCGGGGGTGATGGCGGCATACGGAATGTTCTACGTTATGTTTTTTATATTGGTTATATCGGGGATTGCCCTGGCAATCAAGAGACTCTTCCGATTAAAACGGTACAAATTCGAAAACGACTTCACCGAGATAACGACTAAACAAAAATTCGTGACTTTTTTCGTGAGTGTTCCTGCGGTGATTATGCTGATTTTGGTAATCGACAGGTTTGCAGGGGGATTCATCGCTTCAAAAATATTTCAATTATTGAAATTATGAAAGGCTTGGCGTGAAAGAATATGATAGACAGATTCAACGACTATATTAATGAGCCGGCTATGCACCGGTTTGAATCCTTGCAGGAACAAGAAATCAAAGCTGAACAAAAAAAGAACGAAACGCAGGACTTCAAAAAGTTTTTGAAGATTCTCGCGCTTACCGTTGTTTTCATAACCATCGCAGAGAAGTTTATGAGTCATGCGGTGTGGAGCGTTTTTTTCGGATTAGACTTTACCTTTGCGTTTTCCCACCTTCATGTACCTAACTTCGACTATTTTATCGAGACAATCAGCGGGGACGGCGCAAGGGTTCTCACACAGGATTCACTTTATTTTATTCAGTGGGCACTCAACGATATAATTGTGTATCTGCCTTCGCTCATTGTCATGCCGTTCGCTTTCAGGAAGTACATGAATCGCAGCGGACTCGCCGACGGACAGGCAAACCGATATAACTTTCCCGCGTTTGGGGTACTGACATTGTTCTTGTCGGCGTATTCTTTGAGTTATGCCGGGGGGAAAGTTACCGCATTTATCGCCGATTTTCTTGATGGGTTGTTCGGAACGGGAGAGTTGGAAAACGTTTTCGCCGATGTGATGCCGACAAGCGGGAATCAGTGGTTGCTGATGTACTTGTTTGTGGGATTAATCGGGCCTATTGCAGAAGAAGTGATTTTCCGTCATATGCTGCTTCGCCCGTTACGGCGATTCGGCGATATGCAGGCGGTGATTATAACGTCACTGCTTTTCGGGGCATTCCACGGGAATCTTTATCAACTGCTTTATACCAGCCTGGCGGGATTCGTCATGGGGGTGGCGGCGGTAAAGGCGAATTCGGTCATGCCCGCGATTTTTATCCATGTACTCAATAACACGTTTGACATAGCCAAGTCACACTTTTTCGAAATGTCAATATATGGGGAAATTCCTGTTAGTCCGTATATAGTCAGCAATTTATACATGATGGTGGTCTACGGCGGTTTGTTACTGTCGATTGTCCTGATGGTTAACCATCATTTCAGTTTAACGAACGACAATCCACACCTTTCTACGGGTGAACGTGCGAGAATGGCGTTCGCTAATCCGTGGATTTTAGCTATGATGGCGGTATTGATTTATACTATTGTTTAAAAATCGGGAAGGAAAACTTTAATCTATGGGGCTTTTTTCTAAATTAAAAGAGGGTTTGAAGAAAACCAAGGATTCACTGGCGGGAGGGGTAAGCAGGGTCGTTAATTCGTTTACGAAGATTGATGAGGACTTTTTTGAGCAACTTGAAGAAACGCTGATTCTCGCCGATATAGGTGCGCAGACCGCCGATGAAGTCTGCGATAAGTTGCGCGCCGAAATCAAGAGAACCGGGGCGAAAGACACGTCGGTCATCACCGGAATGTTGAAAGAAATCATCGCCGAAATTTTGACCGGAGGGAATGAGCTTGATTTGTCTTCAAGACCTTCGGTGATTATGGTAATCGGGGTGAACGGCGCAGGAAAAACGACAACAATCGGGAAGTTGGCGGCAAATCTCAAATCAGAGGGGAAACGTGTACTGATTGCGGCGGCGGATACCTTCCGTGCGGCGGCAATCGAACAACTCTGTGAATGGGCGAAACGTTCGGGTACGGAGGTGATTCGTCACGCCGAAGGTTCCGACCCTGCAGCGGTGGTGTATGATGCCTGCAATGCCGCGAAAGCAAGGGGCGCGGACATGCTTATAATCGATACGGCGGGGCGGCTTCATAACAAGAAGCATCTCATGGAAGAATTGCGTAAGATTGCACGTTCGGTGACTTCGCAATTGCCGGATTCGGTGCTTGAAACCCTCCTCGTCTTAGATGCTACTACCGGACAGAATGCCGTTAATCAAGCGAGATTGTTTAATGAAGTTACCGCTTTAAGCGGAATCGCCCTAACCAAACTTGACGGGACAGCGAAAGGCGGGATTATCATTGCAATTAAGAACGAACTCGGGATTCCCGTAAAACTGGTGGGGGTGGGCGAAAAAATCGATGACCTTCAGCCGTTTGTTCCGCAGGATTACGTGAATGTTTTATTCGAGAACAGCGAAAGCGAGGAACAAACGTGAAACTTGTTATAGCATCGGATAATGCGGGAAAAATTCGGGAATTTAAGCAGTTGCTGTCTCCGTCGAATTATGATTATGAAGTGCTCTCTCAGTCGGAGGTGGGGTTCGATATAAAAGTGGAAGAAACAGGAAAAACCTTCGAAGAAAATGCTGTTATTAAGGCGACGGCATTGTTTACGTTCTTAAAAACGAGGGGGGAGAGCGATTTCATCGTGATTGCGGATGATTCCGGGTTGGAGGTCGATAAACTCGGCGGTGAACCCGGTGTGTATTCGGCACGATATGCCCCGGAAGGTCAGCGAAAGCAGACTATTTTAACGAAACTGGAGGGGGTCCCCCTTGAAGAACGTACCGCACGTTTTGTGTGCAGTATCTGTTGTATTGATTCCTCCGTGCCGAAAAACCATATCAAAGTCAGCGGTGAATGTGAAGGATATATCGGGTTTGAGTGCAAGGGTGAAAACGGCTTCGGTTATGACCCGATTTTTATGGTGGGGGAAGAGTCTTTTGCAGAAATCGATTCCGATAGGAAAAATGAAATCAGTCACAGAGGAATTGCTTTGCGCAAACTGGCGGAAAGGTTGAATCAACGGTGAAAACAATAATATTCGGCGGCGCGTTTGACCCGCCGCATTTAGGTCACATAAACTTGGTGAAGTCGCTTCGGCAAAGATTAAAATCCGAACGTTTTATAATCATTCCTACGGGAAATGCCCCACATAAATCAAGCGAGACACCGTTCGAGACACGATTCAAACTTGCACAGGCGGCATTCCCGGATTGTGAAGTCAGCGACATCGAAGGAAAAGAAAGCAACGAACGTTCGCAAAAAAGCTATACCGTGAACACAATCGCTAAACTAAAGCAACTCTACCCTGAAAGTAGCTTTGTGTTGGCAATCGGCTCGGATATGCTGTTAAGTTTCACAGACTGGAAAGACTATGAACAAATCCTCGCCGAGTGTGAAGTTGTAGCGTTATCACGGGATTCTTCCCTTGAAAAACACCGAGAGTATAGCAAAGCTGCCGAACGTCTCGGCATAAAACTGATTGACATTCCCGTTACCGAAATGTCATCACGGCAAATTCGGGCTTTATTAAGTCGAAAAAGATACACCCATAGTATAAATACCGCTATAATTTGCGGAGAGTTATCGAAAATTGCGGGATTTAATCATGAAATGTCGGAGAAAGCGTATATAGCAGGATTGTTCCATGACATCGCAAAGGAACTCCCCGACGAAAAGTTGCAGAAGCTCATTTCCGACGGGGATTTTCAGCTTTATGAAAAGGAAGTCGCAATTGTAAAGTTGTGGCATTCTCCGGCGGGGGCGGTATATGTTCGCAAGGAGTTCGGCATTACCGACCCGGAGATTTTGAGCGCGATTAGGTTTCACACGGTCGGCAGGGATAAAGCCGAGGATATGAGTACGCTCGAAAAAATTGTTTATGTCGCTGATAAGATTTCTTATGAGCGGGATTATGAGGGGCTGGTTCAAATCCGAGAGCTTGCGTTTTCGGATATTGACTCAGCTTATAAAGAAACAAAAAAACGTATAGAAAAAACTATAAAGGAAAAGGGGGATAAAAAGCATGACTGATTTGGAAATGCTGAAAATCGCTGTAAAAGCACTCGACGAGAAAAAGGGACTGGATTTGAAAGTCATAAAGGTTGAAAACGTTTCCGCGCTTGCGAACTATTTTGTTCTGGTGACGGGGACAAGCTCCACGCAGGTTAAGACGCTCGCGGATGAAGTTGAGCACAAACTCAAACATGCGGGGGTCGAACCCGGCAGAACCGAGGGTTATCACGGTGCGAATTGGATTATTCTCGATTATATCGACGTAGTGATACACATATTCTACACCGAAACGCGGGAATTTTACGATTTAGAGCGGTTATGGCAGGACGGCGAAGAAGTCGATACAGCCGCTATTCTTGGTTCTCAAGATACTGTATGATTCCTTTGTAAATCGTGAAGGTGACTTTGCGCTGATAATCGGGGTCGTTAAGCCTTGCGGATTCTTCTGCGTTGGAGAGGAATCCGCATTCAATTAACACTGCCGGTTGAGTCGTTGACTTAAATAGGTAGAGTTCGTTATCGATTATTTTGATTTCGCGCTCATTCCCGACTTGCAGTTCGGCGAAACTGTTTTGCAGGATTTGCGCCATTTTGCTGTTTTCGGGGTTTATTTCGGTGTAAAACATCTGCGCCCCGGTGAAATCCGGGTTGCTGAACCTGTTTTGATGAATCGATAAGAACAGGCTGCTTTCGGAATGTTCGTCAATTACCGCTTTGCGGTTTTCCATATCGGAAACCTTTTGGTTGCGGATTCCCGTGACCCCTTCGGTGTGCATGGAACGGTCTTCGCTCCTTGTGAGTATGACGTTGTAGCCTGAGAATTCGAGCATTTGTTGCAGATTTTTGACAATCGCAAGGTTGATGTTCTTTTCGAGTTCGCCGTTCACACCGACCGCGCCGCCGTCCATCCCCCCATGCCCCGCATCGAGAATAATCGTCATGCGGGAATCCCCGCCTGTGATACTTGTGGGAATACTTGCGTTATTCGCATTGAACGTCAGCGTAATCACAAGGAAGCAGACCAGAAACGCAATCGTTAAAGGGAGTTTGTTTTTTCGAATATCCATGTTAAGACCTCTTTATCATTTTTTTTAGATTATATTACCGACTTCGGACAAATATGACAAGCAATTCGCTTCGGGAAAAAATAAAACAATCGCCGTCTCTTTTTGAGAGGGAGATTGTTTTTTTAAACATGCAACCTTTTCCGTCTTTGAATTGTTTGTGTTATCGTTTGTGGATTTTCTACAAAAAACCATCACGAATTTTGTGCAAATTGACTATTGATTTACGTTCAATGATGTTGTATAATACTATTATAATAAATCATAAGCCGAACAAGAAAGGGACAGGTGGAAATCATGCGGTACAGAAAACTAAAGCGCGGTATATCTATATTATTGGTCTTGGCGTTCGTTGTCGGAATCGTGAGTTCCGGGGTGCTGGAAAAACCCACCGAAGCATTCGGAGGGAATTCGATATCTTACCAAGTCTTTCAGCGCGGGGTCGGGTGGACATCGACTATACAAGAGCCGAATGTCGCAGGAAACTCCGGCTTAAGCAACAGTCCGTTGGAGTCGCTTTACATCACTTCAACACTGTCCCTCGAATACAGGACGCACGTTCAAAATGACGGATGGCACAGTTACGTGTCGAACGGCAACTATTCGGGGCTACCCAACCAGGGAAAACATATCGAGGCGGTTCAAATCAGGCTTGTCAATGCACCCGGGTGGAACGTATATTATCGTGTGTATATGCGAAATTTGGGTTGGGGCGATTGGGCAATGAATGGTGAGGCTTCTGGTACAGTCGGTCAAAATCGACCGATTTTGGCGATTCAGATTTTTGTGTCCCCAAAAACGCAACATGTTACCCAAGGCATTGTCGCAAACGGAACGTTTACAAGTGAAGTTCAACATGCCGCCTATCCGGGAGATACTTTAAGTTTCAATGTAAACTTCTCTCGGCAAGCACAAGTTCGTTTTATAAACGAATCAACGGGAATTTACTATTATTGGAATGTATCTGCCGGTCCCCATAGCACTTCGTGGACTGTACCAACTGCAGGTATATATAGGTTTGCAATAGTGAACCAAACTAACTTCCCGATGGTTGTGATTCAAACCGCTTCATGGACACACACCCGTAACGTTAAAACCCGTCTTGCGCGAATTATAACCGACTGGAATGGTATTGAGGGTAATGCCACCGATGCTTTCAACGCTGCCACACCTGCTCTTATGGAAAAATTCGGTATAAAGTTAATACTCGCTTTGACTACTACGAACGGCAACTTAAGCGGATACTGCCCGCGGACTACGATTGATGAAATCTGTCGTGTCGGAAATAATCTGTGCGGGCAAACTTGTAACGGAGTTCATCATAAGAATGGATCGCGTGTACTTGGAATAGACCCTGGATTTTTGGAATACGTTGTGCGGGTTGTGGGTTACAGGATGTGTTATTCCTCAAATGGCCATGGCGAGATTGCGGGTTTGGCTAATGTAAACGGAAGGAATTCTGTAATATCTACTTTGAGTTCGGGCCAGTTTTTTTCACAGGTTATACAACATGAACTTTCGCATAATTTAGGGGTACAGGGTCATTGTGACAACGTATGCACTATGAATGATGACAGTCGTGAAATTAATACATGGTGCAGTAGTTGTAGTAATCAGATTTTCAACAATAAATAGTTGGAAATAAAATTTTATTTAATTTAGGGAGGTAATAATCATGAAATTAAAAATGGTTTTAGCAGTTGTTTTTGCATTGGTGTTATTGCTTAATGGTTGTTCAGAAACAAATAATAGTAAAATAGATGTGCTACAGGAAGTTTCAGAAGACTTGGGTGAATCAATAGCCTGTTTTTCTCCGTGGGTGAGTGTGTTAATCAAAGATTCCATCGATTTCGAGAGTGAAATTATTAATCGAATAAAAATTCCACCGGAAACAGATGACTCGGATGGAGATTATCATTTATATTTTACAAATGAGATAGGACGTATATCAAGCTTTTATAATCTTGTGAATTTAAAAATTGACGGATATACGTTAAACAAGGCTGACATTAATAAGCAAAATTTTATTTATTACTTTGAATCAATAGAAGAAAAAGTTGAAAGTTCTTCTATTTTAGTAACAATAACTCGACAAGATTGGAATGTTACTCATTATCCTAAAATCGACCCATATGAACGCATATTAGAAACAATAATGTTTGGAGCCGATACCTATTTGACTGAAGATAATTTTGTATATTACGAAAGTGCAAATCGTATTTTAGCTCAAATAGGGGATACAATTTTCACAATCTCCGTCCCCGAACACCTCGCCGACTACGAATACCTCCGTGACCTTGCGTTTGATTTGATTAAA
The DNA here is from genome assembly GCA_009777835.1 of Oscillospiraceae bacterium. GTDB lineage: Bacteria > Bacillota > Clostridia > Oscillospirales > Ruminococcaceae > Ruminiclostridium_E. The sequence goes on from WRKZ01000012.1 coordinate 25,664, forward strand.
TCGGCTGAGTTGGTAAAGGTGGGCGAGTAGGCGGGAAAACGTTTCTTGCTATGAGCGGGAGGAGAATATTATGAAAACTAAAAAAATCATTGCAACGCTTATTGCCGTTGTATTACTCACAACACTTTCCGGGTGCGAAAATGTAGAAGAAGTGGGTTCTTCCTCTGATTATGAAAATGCAAGAGAAGAATCTTCCAACGAGTATAAAGAATCTGAAGAATCAGATAAAATTTTTGAAGAAAGCTGTAACGAAGTTGCCTCGGTAGAAATATTGGGTAACAATAGGACAAATTTCAAAAGTGAAATTATTAACGAAATCGAAAAATCCAAAACTTTAACCCGCAATGATAATAATTATGGAACGTATTCAGCAAATAGAATTCCGGAAATTAAGGAGTTTTATTACCCTAAAATCGAAATTGAAGGGTATGAATTGTTTGTTGTGCATTTAACAAAATTCAGTATTATGTATTATTACGCTCCCGGTGAAAAACTCAAAAAGGAAGAAGAGTTTATTCCGTGGCAAATGTATGATGACAGTATTAATGTGCTAATACGGAGACCGGACTCAAAAAATGCCCATAATGCCCATGATGATTCTTTAGAAAAAATTGCCGAAGCAAATGCCCATAATGGTATGGTTTTAACCGTTGATAATCTTTTGTATTATCGTGATGGCGATAATGTTCGAGGTCAAGTTGGTGAAGTGAACTTCCGTATAACTGTCCCCGAACACCTCGCCGACTACGAATACCTCCGTGACCTTGCGTTTGATGTAATCAAAAACGCCGAACTAGTCACCGTGAAAGATTGATTCACCCCGGGACTCGGTTTGACTCGTGTCAAGAACGAGCGGTAAGTCCTCGTTGAAGATAGGAAGATAGATTAACAGCCCCGTCTCGCAATTGAGACAGGGCTGTTTATACTGTTAATTTAAGAAAAACGCGCTTATTTCAATTCAACAGCCGCGCCCGCAGCTTCGAGTTTTGCTTTGAGCTCGTCGGCTTCAGCTTTGCCGAGCCCTTCTTTAACAGCTTTAGGTGCCGCTTCAACGAATTCTTTCGCTTCTTTCAGACCTAATCCGGTGATTTCTTTCACGACTTTGATTACGTCCATCTTCTTCGCGCCGAAGTTAGCGAGGATAACGTCAAACTCGGTCTTTTCTTCAGCTGCCGCCGCGCCGCCGCCTGCCGCAGGACCTGCCGCAACCATTGCCGCCGCCGAAACCCCAAATTCTTCTTCGAGGGCTTTTACTAAATCGTTAAGCTCTAACACGGATAACTTTTTTACCTCTTCTACAAGAGCGGTAATCTTTTCAGACATTGTTATAATTCTCCTTTTTTAATATGTGTGTTTGGATTTTTTTATTCTGCCGCTGCTTCCGGAGCTGCGTCCGAAGCTTCTGTCGCAGGGGCTGTTTCGGTGACCTCACCGTCTTTTTTAGCGATTTCGCTAATCGCGATTGCAAGCCTTTGCATCGGCGATTGCAGCATGAACAGCAATTTAGATACAAGAACCTCTTTACTCGGCAGTTTCGCATATTCGATGATTGTCACCGAATCAACGGGTTTTCCTTCAATGAATCCCGCTTTGATGCCGTACTTGCCTTTGGAAGATTCGACCTGCTCATACGTGAGTTTTGGCGCGACTATGATGTCTTCTTCAGAAAGAGCGATTGCGGTTTCACCGGTGAGATGAACATTCAGCTCTTCAAGCCCTGCTTTTTCAAAAGCGCGGGACAAGAGCGAGTTTTTCACCACGAAATAATCGACGTTGGCTTCACGCATGGCTTTGCGCAACTTTGTGTCTTCGTCAACGGTGATTCCCTTATAGTTCGCGAGAACGCCGCAAGCGGATTTATTCAGCTTTTCGGCGAGTTCCGTCACGAATTTCTCTTTCTTCTTTAAGATTTTTGGACTTGGCATTCTTCTTTCGTTTTCTCCTTTCGTTAAAATTCGAGGAAGTAAAAAAGCCTTTTCTTTGCTTCTTTAATAAAGTAAGAAGCTTTGAGAAAAGGGCTTACATGGCTATAATTCAAGTACGCACACATTCCTCGGCGGGATTTACAAAATCGGATTTTCGCCGATGAACACCCGCTGTCTGTAGAACAGCAGATTAATCATAGCACAATTTTGCGTGAAAGTCAAGCGTTTTTTTGAATTTTTTTGAAATTTCTGAAAATTTTTTCAAAAAACGCTTGACAAACTGTTTTTTCTATGATATAATCAGACTTGCTTGTGGGTTTCTTCTGAATTTCAAGCCGATTCTCCATGAAAATTAAACTTTTGCCATGTTTCGGCAATTTATCTTGGGAATGTTAAACCGCTTCTATGGCGCAGTAGGTAGCGCGCATCCTTGGTAAGGATGAGGTCATCGGTTCGAATCCGATTAGAAGCTCTCGCTTTTTCGTAAAAAACGCTTGAAACTCAAATTTTCGAGCGGTTTTTGTTTTTAGCCTATTCGTATAGGCTTTTTTTGTTGCCTGCGCAACGAAAGTTGGTACTGTGCGCCGAACTCCTATGATATACTATGAATTAAGAAATCGAAAAGGGCGGGAGAAACGGCGGAAAAATCTGAAAATTGAGGGAGGTGTGAAAAAGTTTGAATAAGAGCTCACGGGGTCGGCGGCTTCTCCGTCGAGCAGGTGAGCTTGACAGGCTTGAATTCATGCCACTTTGTGGCAGAAAGTCATGGTCATAACAGTCAAAAAAATCCATGTCAATTCTCTTGACATTCCCCCGGGAACGTGGTATAATTATTAAACTGCAACAAATGTCTTGACATTTGTCGGTTTAATTTGCCGGCTGCGTCGGTTGCCCCATAGGGGCGAGACGCAGGGCAATTTTGAGCAACGGAAGTCACGAGCGGCTCTGCCGTGAGTGTCAAGACTTTCGTTGCGGAGCAATAGTCAGTTTGAAAAAGCTTCGGCATTTTTGAACCGGGTAGCTTTGCTATGCTGTGCGAAACACGCATAAAAAGAATATATTATCGGGGGTAAAGAAGAATGACTAACGCAGGAAATCTCATAGCGGATGTACCGCTCAAAAAGAAAGGGAGGAGTGCGCAATTTTTCAGCGACCGCGTAGAATTTAACGGACAGAGCGTTCGTTATGATGATATCGACATATTAAGAACAAAGGCTCAAACCACGATTCATACATACGCCGCCATTCCGGTAGGGCGTAGCTTTGATGGTGCGGTTAATTTCAAGATGAAGAACGGTAAATCATTAAAAATAAACTTAAGCAGTATGACTGTTTTGGGGATACCGTTCGGCGGCAGTGCCCGCAAGAACGAGAAATTATATCCCGCTTTGTTTGATGCTGTCTTTTCTGTTGTCGCGCAAAATATGGCGCAAAGGTATATAGAGATGATAAGGGCGGGCAATCAGGTCGAGGTTGCGGGGCTTATCATTAACGGTTCGGCGGCTTCCCCCAAGCCTAAGGGAAAGAAACCCGTTACCGTTTCAATTACGAGAGAGAATTACCGTGATGCGCAAATTAACGGGGGTTACGGTGTAATGGTATACGATAAATCAGGTGAAAGCATCTGGTGTTCTTCGGTGTGGGATAACGCAAACGTCTTGGTTCTCCCGTATATCCTCGATACTTTTTTCGGTACGGTTTAGTTTGAAAGTAAGGAGGACGCATGACCGATACCAAGTGCCGTATTTGCAAAGCAAAACTTAAGGGGGGAATTTGTAATCGGTGCGGTGCCGAATCAATAAGAGAACAACTCGTGATTTCCGCGGGCGGGCATACTTGGCTGAACGACGGCAGAAAAAACATAAACAAATTTTCGGCTTGCAAGGTTGCCGTTACGAATTTCCGATTAATTATCTATAAAATCAAACCCGAAGCGGAAGACCATGCTTTGTCGTTCTTTAAAATGATTGCCAACGCAATCAAAAAAGTTCCCCACATATCCGTTAACCTAGGCGATATTGAATATGTGAGACGATACGATTCAAAGTTCGTAATCGGAACACGTACCAATGAGTATTCCGTGTCACTGAGCAAGCACAAGGAGTTCCATGAGTTGCTTGCGAAATATTATCCTCCGGATTGATTTTTCTGCGGGGCTTTTTCGTTGTTTCAAGGGGGTTGAACTGATTTTAGCGAGGGATGTGTAAGGTATTAAGGCGCAACGAAAGTCCCGAACGACTTTGCCTGCTTTCGAGAGCCTCAGTCCGCTTGATGAGAGAACCGACGCAAGCGTCGGGGGATTATATCCTTACTTTCAATAAAAATGAGATAAAAATTTTTACGAAAACGCTTGACAAACGAAAAGATTTGTGATATAATGCTTTGAGATGAGTCGCTGGTGTAGCTCAATTCGGTAGAGCAGCTGATTTGTAATCAGCAGGTTAGGGGTTCAAGTCCGTTCACCAGCTTCAATAACAAGAAAACCTGCTTTACAAGCGGGTTTTCTTTAGATTATCAACAGGGCTGAACTTGCCGAAGTTGACTAACATTTTCGAGGGAATCAGCTGTGCGTAACGTTTAGTCATTTCGAGGGTGGTATGACCTCCGGTTAACTTGACCACAGGTTGATTCAACTCCCTCCAACAAATCAGAGCGATAGTCGGATTTCTTCACGGTTGTTACTTTTTCGGAATTAGACAAGCGGTAAGCCGAATATATATAGTAGCGGACAACTTTTGCGAAAGGGATGTACTGCTATGAATACGAATGAGAATAAATCACTTGAAAATAAATCGTCGCAATATGACGAATATGCCGAGTATAAAATCGGAACTACTATATATATCGTAACAGGAACATATAAAAAAGAAGGAAAAGAGGGGTTGTTAGATAAATTATGGCGGTTAATTAAAAGTGATGGCAATTAGTGCTTTACATTTTGGAGAAATCGTGAATATCTTGGATTACAAAATCGGCATGAAGTTGCCCGACAAAATTACCGTGCTTTATTCAAGACTTTCACGCGATGATAAGGACAAAGATAAGGAGAGTAACAGCATTATCAATCAAAAGAAAATGTTGGCTCAACTTGCTTTTGAACTCAATCTACCTAACCCGATTTTTTTTACAGACGATGGCGTAAGTGGGACAACCTTTGAGAGACCTCACGTTCAGGCAGCGTTATCATTAATGGAAGAGGGACGTGTAAAGTGTTTCGTCACAAAGGATTTAAGCCGTTTCGGACGAGATAACGCCCTTGTCAACTACTACATTGACTACGTATTCCCCAAAAAGGACATACGTTTTATAGCAAAGGATGACAATGTTGATATCACAACAGGCTTGAAAAGTATGGAAACACAGTTCAAGATAATGTTTAATGAGCATTATCCTCGCGAAACAAGTGAAAAGGTTAGGGCGGTGTTTCGTGCGAAAGGGATGGCGGGTGAACCGCTCACCTTTAATCCGCCCTACGGCTATGCGAAATCCCTCGATAATCCCAAGCAGTGGATTATCGACGAATCGTCTGCACAGATAGTACGACAGATTTTTCAGTGGTGTATGGAGGGGTTAGGGGTTACGCATATCGCCAATCGATTACGCGCGGAACAAGTCGAAACCCCGATTGTTTACGCAAACAATGCGGGTATTCGCAAAAGTGAAAAATTCATCGACCCTTATGACTGGAACGATACCACAGTCGGCAGAATTTTAGAACGCCGTCAATATCTCGGACACACCGTAAACTTCCAAACTTATCGCAAATCTTACAAGGATAAAAGGCAGTTTCAAAATGCCCCCGAAAATCAATATGTTTTCGAGAATACACATCCCGCAATCATTGAGACGGAAGTTTTCGAGAGGGTACAACAAATCCGTCAAGGCGGGAAAAGACGGCGTAATCACAGCGGACGTGTTGCTCTGTTTTCGGGATTGGTTTTCTGCGCAGATTGCAAGAATAAACTCTATATGTCAAGTGGTGCTTGCTTAAAGCCCGAAAACGATAACTTTTCCTGTTCGGCATTCCGCACGAAAAAGAATCCGTGTCATTCATCGCACTATATTCGGCGAGTCGTCTTGGAACAAGCGGTTTTGCAGTTCGTTCGGCAAGTGTCGTATTATGCGCAGAATCACGAGAAGGCTTTTTTGCAAAAACTCCAAACACGGAATACCGACAGATTCCGCAAAGAGTTTGCAATCGACAAGAAATCCTTACAGCAAGCCGAAAGACGCATACAGGAGTTAGACGGTATAATTCAAAAGCTGTTCGAGGGGAATGTGACGGGCAAAATCTCTGATGAACGGTTTGCCAAGCTGTCTCAAACTTACGAGCAGGAACAAAAAGACTTAACGTCTCAAATCGAATTCTTGCAAGAGCGGGTCGCGTCTCGTCGCGTAGCGAGCGAAAATTTAAATAACTATAGTATCGACAGTATCGACGTTGAGATGTTTTTGTCGAGAATCCGTAAATACACCCGTCCAACCGAATTGACCACTGTAATGCTTAATGAGTTAATCGAGCGGGTTGAAGTTCATGCCCCTGATAAGAGTTCGGGGAAACGGGTTCAGCAAATCGACGTTTATTTCAATTATTGACTTTCGTTGAGGAGCAATGTTGATAAAATCAAAAAAATGTTTTATCGCACCCCCTCCGACGGTGGTGTCTACGACAATCTCGGACTCGAAGCACTATACAAAATCGGACGCGGATTGGACAAAGAAATCGACTTCATAATAGTCTCGGATGCCTCATCACACATATCGTTCCAAAAGCGTAAGGGAACTGCTTCCATTGCGAATATGCGGAGATTGCTTGACATTTCGTCGTACCAGGTCTATGCGTTGCGAAGTCGCGAACTCCACGCAAATATAACAGAAAAGCGGCAGGGTATGCACTTGAAAATCGGGAAACACGGAAGCCAAATCGCATCGGATTTCGGTGTTGAACCTATTATCTCCGATTGTCTCACGTATGAGGAAACGGCATATGCGCGGGATTACTGCACAACGCTTCACACGCCTTGCCGTCACGATTTTGACTTGATTCTTCGCCATGGTTACGAGACCGCAAAGTTCACGAAACAATTCGGCGAGATGTCGCTCAACCTCACCTCAACGAAAAGAGCGTAACCTGTTCGGTTACGCTCTTCTTGTAATTCCGCCGATTTCATTTTCCCGCATACTTGAGTTTTGTTGCCATTCCACCCCTAATGTGACGTTCTTGCTTATTTTTCTCTAAAATACTTTTGACTTTCTTGTGTAAAGCCGGGTTGATTTTTTCAAGCCTTGTCGTTATATCTTGATGTACGGTGCTTTTGCTAATCCCGAACGTTTTTGCAGCCTCCCTAACAGTTGTCTTATTAGCGATTATGTATTGTCCTAAACTTACACATCTTTCCTGTTTCGACCCTGCGAAACCGGGATTGACTTTCACTGTGTTTGTCACATGAACTCCCTCCGCTAAATCGGTTTTGTCTTAAACTTCGCTCAAAGTGCGGGGTTGGGGATTCCCCCGACCTTGTTAAGATAATTTATATGCGAAAAGTCGAGTGGAAATTACAAAACGAACAAAATTCCGTTAAAGCCTTGACGAAAATAAAAAACAGGCGATGTTCAAACGAACATCGCCTGCAACTATTGCGTTTGTATCTTACTTCTCAATCGAAAAACAAATACGAACACTCTGCTCCTCCGTCAAGCTCCCTGCCGTCGGGCGAAGCCCGCCGCACCGGAGCTCTTGTTTTGCATGGAAACGAATGGACTTGAACCATCGACCCCCCGCATGTCAAGCGGGTACTCTAACCAGCTGAGCTACGCTTCCGTGATTTTGCATGTCCGTCTTGAAGTCTTGACCAGTATATCATATTAAAAACGTTTTGTCAAGCGTTGACAAAAAACTTTTTTCGTGATATAATATTCGGCAATGAAAAACCGATTTTTCTTACGTTGCGTTCTCTTGCTGATTTGCGCGGCTTTCGCTTTAGTCAATGCGGCGTTTGCGAACCAGCAGACAGCGGATAATTTCGAGAACGGGTTTATAATTCTTCCGCATGCTAAAAACGGTGAGATTAAAATCACCCGCGCTCAGATTAGCTTGTTGGGGGCTTGTAATCCCGGCTTTCCGTTGTATATCAACGGGGAAGAAATGCCGACTACCGTCAGCGGTTATTTTTCTGTTTACGTCGAGTTGCAGGTGGGGGATAACGTTTTCGTTCTTGAAAACGGGGAAATATCTACCGAACTCGTTGTAACGCGTGAAACCCCCAAGCCATTTACGCCTACCCCTGTGGTTTATTTTGAAGAGCCGCTATACGGTAAAGCGGCGAGCAATAATATTTCGCGATTTTATGACGGTAACGACGATACTAAGATGGGGACTCCTTTGGCGAAGGATACCAACTTCAGGATTATTGCCGAAGACAGCGATAACGAGATGTATATAATCCATGATGGTTCTTACGTTTTTAAGAGTAACGTAACCCTCGTCAAGGCGGGCGAATTTGCAGCGGAGAATCGGCTTTACAGCGTGGAATTACAAGAAGAGTCGGCAGAAATCACTTTCCATAACTTTGACGGAACGGACGAATCGTTTTCGATTCCTTATGAGGGCGAACAGCCTGTTGCGGGGTATTTTGCGGAGTTTTCTCAAGGGGAATTGGCGGTAACGCTCAGGTACGCGCCTTCGGTTTTGGAAAACGCGGTGGTACTCATTGACGCGGGACATGGTGGGAGTGACCCCGGTGCGTTAGGGCCGCCGGGTGAGTTCGGTCTCATGGAGAAGGATTTGAATTTGCAGGTTGCGCGTAAAACCGCCGAGTACCTCGAAAGTCACGGCGTAACTGTGATTTCGTTAGCTTTAGATGATGAGACTTTTTGGGCAGTTGACAGGGTCGAACACATTTATGAATCGTTGCTCTCAGGTGAATTCGCCGATTTATCGGTGAGTATTCATGCGAATTCAATGCCGATGGGCAGTGACTTCACGAGGGAAAACGGGCCGCTGATGTTTTACACGATGGGAAGCTCTGAATCGGCGGCGAACATCATACTCGAAAACGTGTCGCAACGCGTTTCCGGTGTTTCCCCGCATGAGTTTAAAGCGGCAATCAATCGAAATTTTGCATTAGCGCGATACACCCCTTCACCGTCGATGTTGTTTGAGATGGGGTTCGTGTGTAATCCGCATGAATACGAGATTCTGATAACCGATGGATATCTCGATTTAATGGGGGAGGCACTTGGTGAGGGAATCGTCAAATACCTGCTGATTAATGCACAGACTGCTTCTGAAAACGGTGAGAATCCGAGTGAAACCGAGGCGGCGGCCACGACGGTTTCGGGCGTTTCGGAATCTACTACCGAAAATTCTGCTACTTCCGAAATGAGTGAGATTTTCGAAAACGATGAAATCGCAGGAATAACAGCAATAAACGCCAACCGCTCAACGATTCAAGTCGGTGATGTAGCAGGGGCGGTTTCGGTCGGTTTTATAACTCTATACTTTATATATGGGTATATAAAGCAACGCAAATCTAAAAAAGCAAAAAAATTTTAATAAATTTTAATATAAGAACGGGAGAATTTAAGTCATGATTAAGATTAATAACAACAAGAAGACGAAAATTATCTGCACGCTCGGCCCGGCGACTCAGGACGATAACGTCATGAGGGGAATGATTGAGGCGGGAATGAACGTTGCACGGTTCAATTTCTCTCACGGAACGCACGAAAGTCATAAGGCAACCCTCGACCAGCTTAAGCGGATTCGCAAGGAGATGGGGGTGTTTGTCGGTGCGTTGCTTGATACAAAAGGCCCCGACGTACGATTCAAGACTTTTACGGAAGGTGAAGCCACCCTCGAAAAAGGGCAGTTGTTTACGTTACATTCCGGAGATTATGAGGGGGATGAGACCGGTTGCTCAATCAGTTATTCCGGGCTTGCTTATGATGTTGATGTCGGTGACAACATTCTCTTTTGTGACGGACTTATAAAGACCGAGGTCGTTGAAATAAAAGGAACCGACATCGTTTGCAGGGTTGAGACAGGAGGGGTGGTTAAGAATCATAAAGGGATTAACGTCCCGGGGGTTCGTTTGAGTATGCCTTATATGAATGAAAAAGACCGTGCGGATATTCTTTTCGGGATTGAAAACGGATTTGATTTCATAGCGGCTAGTTTTGCCGGACGTGCGCAGGATATTCTTGATATTCGCAGGGTTCTTGAGCGGCATAACTGTGACAGTATACGAATTATTGCGAAAATCGAGAATGCGGAGGGGGTTGATAACATTGCCGAAATCCTCGAAGTCAGTGACGGTATAATGATTGCAAGGGGGGATATGGGAGTCGAAATCGATATGGCGAAACTCCCGGCGATTCAAAAAAAGCTGATTCATATGTGTTATGATTCGGGCAGACCCGTTATTACCGCCACCGAAATGCTTGAAAGCATGATACACAATCCCCGTCCTACCAGGGCAGAAGCCAGCGATGTTGCCAACGCAGTCTATGACGGGACGAGTGCGGTTATGCTCAGTGGGGAAACCACAATCGGGAAGTATCCGATTGAGTCGGTTCGGGCGATGGCGGCGATTATTCACGAAGCGGAGGAGGATATACATTATTCCGATAATATGTTCCGCCGCCGCCGCAGTGACAGAGGAAACCGAAAACTTACCGTTGCGGATGCGACCTGTCATGCCGCCTGCATGACTTCGATTGAAGTAGAGGCAGATGCTATTCTTACCATGTCACAGAGTGGCGGAACGGCAAGAACGTTGAGCAAATATCGCTCACCTTATCCGATATACGCCTGCGTTTTAGACGATAATACGGCGCGCCATCTTTCGTTGTCGTGGGGGGTTTATCCCTTGATTATGCCGCTCATGCCTAATACAGATGAAGCGTTGAAGGAGTGCGAGAGACTCTGCAAAGACGTAGGATACATCAAAAAAGGCGATATGCTGGTCATTGTTGCGGGAATGCCTTCCGGTGCATCCGGGACTACTAACATGATGACGATTCACCAGGTTAAATAGTCGGCGATGAAAATTCAGAAAATATTAGGCTACGTGAGAAGGGCTTGTCAAGAGTTCGATTTGATTCAAGAGGGTGATAAAATCGCAATCGGTGTGTCCGGTGGGAAGGATTCACTTGCGTTGCTGGTTGCGTTGGCTGGAATGCGGAGATTCAGCGAGTTTAATTATGAGATTCATGCGGTTACGCTCGACCCGCGATTCTTCGGGCAGGATGGGGACTTTTCCCCGGTAGCGCGAATCTGCGATGAGTTGGAGGTGCCCTTCACCTTATTGAAATCGGACATTTACGAAATCGTTTTTGATATTCGCAAGGAGAAGAATCCTTGTTCCCTCTGTGCGAAGATGAGGCGGGGCGCACTTCACGATGCGGCAATCGCCGCGGGATGCAATAAAATCGCGCTTGCACACAGTTTCGACGATGCGATAGAAACGTTTATGATGAACCTTTTTAAAGAGGGAAGGGTAGGCTGTTTTTCCCCGAAAAGCTACCTTTCGAGGAAAGATATAACGTTGATTCGTCCGTTGGTGCTTGTTCCCGAAAGTGCGATTATCAGTTTTGTTAAGCAAAGCGGGTTCGAAGTTGTGAAGTCGCCCTGTCCGATTGACAAGGCAACTTATCGGCAGGAAATCAAGGAGTTTTTACAGTCTGAAGAGAGAAAAGACAATGGGTTCAAACTGAGGATTTTTACGGCGTTGAGAAAGAGTGGTGTCGATGGTTGGGGATTTAAAACTTGAGCTTCCGAAACAGGTTACGCAGGTGCTCGAACGGCTCGGCGATTATGGGTATTCGGCATATATTTACGGTGAATGTGTAAGATTGCTTATAATTGCCAAAAATAAAAGCACGAACGACTCACTGCGTGAAATCATGCCGCCACCTGACTTCGATGTTTTGACCAATGCCGAACTCCCGCGGATTCGTGCGATTTTCGAGGAGTATAACATAAATGAGTCTCGGATTGAGCAGGGCGAATTAATCGTGACGGTTTTGGGGGTATCGGTGAGTATTGCCTCGTACGTTGAACTTGAGGAAAAACTGCTCCAAAAATGCGGATTCACTTTCGACGGAATCGCCTACGCTGTTAAGAAAGGGAAGGAAGGAAAGGAAGGAAAAAAAGTACTCTTCGACCCGTTCGGCGGGAATGAGGACTTGAATAGCGGCAGGCTGAACTTTATTCAAAGCGGAAGACGGTTTAATCCACATGATATTCTTCCTGCGTTGGCGTACAGCTCAAGTGGGGAGTTTGAAATCAGCGGCGAAGCGAAACGCTTGATTATGGAAAACGTTTCGGGGTTGGGGGAGAGCGAAGATGCGGCTTCTGTGCAAAAAGTCCTGTTGGGGCGAAATGTAAGTGCGGTTCTTGCTGAATACAGCGATGTTTTCACCGCTATTATTCCGGAATTAAAAATGTTGGAGGGGTTCGGGAATCTGCTTTCTCTTACATATAAGAGCGTGGGTTCTTCTCCGCCGATTTTGGTTTTGCGGTTCGCGCTTTTGTTTCGTGAATTAGGCAAACCGGATTGTCATTCAAAAGATTCTGACGGGGAAGAGTTTTATTATGGTCATGCCGAGCGTTCCCGCATTTATGCCTCACGAATTATGCAGCGTCTCGGTTGTGAACAGGAAGAAATCCGACGGGTCGGAAAGATTATAAAGTTTTACGAAAAAGTTGTCGATGCAAGCGAAGAAACGCTTCTTGATTTGCAGGACGAATATTCCGACGGTTTGCTGAAGGAATTGCTGCTTTTCAATAGTGCGGTTCACAGGGCGAACGGGGACGAGAAGAATGCTATGAAGTTTAAAAAGTTATTGAAAGGTTTCTAATGGACGGTAGTTTTAACTGGTTGAATTATATCGACGTGTTTCACCAACGTTGTAGTAAATATATTGTTCCATCCGGTAGCTTTGGGTATTCGGGTTCGTATTCGTATGGTTCATACGGATTCGGCTCATACGTATTCGGCTCGTACGGATTCGGCTCGTACGGATTCGGCTCGTACGGATTCGGCTCCTACGGTCTCCAATCCTTTGGAAACGTTTTCTTCCCTTTTTAAAAGAAAACCCCAAAGCGGTTTTCGGGCT
>WRKZ01000013.1 GCA_009777835.1 Oscillospiraceae bacterium
ATTCTGTTTGAACCGACCGAACATCGCATCAACCTCGGCACTGCACGTGATTTCACCGGTTGTCGATGCCTGACGGAAAAAGTCCGCCGTTAACGAAATCGGCTTCGATATCATACCCGAGATGTAACGGGACAACAGCACGGCAACCAACACCGCAACCCCCAGAATAATCGGAATAACAACAGACATAGTCTTGCTCAATTGCGCGATTTCGTCGTCCAGTTCATCCACTAAAATCGCGACCCGCTCCTGCGAACTGCTGAGAAAATTTATAACATCCTGCGTTTTCGGGAGGATTGTGTCATACACAACCTGCCGCGCCGTCTCGAAATCGCCGTTATTCATGTGTTCAACGACAATCGCCGACTCTTTGTGAATAAACTCATGCGGGACTTTCGCATTAGACAAAATCCGAAGAACTTCACTGTCTTCAATCCCTTTCGCAACATCCCCGGCAAGCCACTTGCCGAGCGCGCAACCGTCCGGGTCGGTTGAACCCGCGAATTCACTTTCGGTTGAGACCGCCATAACCAAATTATGCCGCCATATATAATGCGATTCGGTAACGCCTACTATACCCTGGTGCTCCTCGTTGAGTTTATGCAGCTTTTTAACCTTGTCTCTGAACATCACCGACGATATAACCCCGACACTTCCCACGATAATCGCCATTATCAGCAATCCCGAAAAACCCGCCATCAATTTAGAAGACACCTTCAAATTTTTCATCACACGCGCCCTTTCTTGATTTTCTCCCTGCTTATTCTGTCGTTACGATATAGCAGTTCCGCTTGACACTCGGAAAGCGTTTGCGTTTGGCTTTACCAAATGCAAACAAGATTTTCTATAATATATGGTGTTTGCCCGAAATATGTGAATCAAAAATAGAAAAGCACCCTGTTCGGGTGCTTTTCAAATAAGGGGGATTTCGTGAGACGTTTCTCACCACTTCCGCCTAAAATGAAGGAATAAATTCCCTCATCTTATGCCTTTTTTTCGCGCCTTTTCTACTTCAACCTGAAATTCGAAATCAATCCTTCCAACATTTCCGATTGTCCGCTCATCTCTTGAGAAGCCGCGGCACTCTCTTCCGCAGTTGCGGTATTCTGCTGAACAACCATCGTCACCTGGCTCAATCCTATATTAATCTGGCTGATTCCGCTCGACTGCTCCTCCGAAGATTTCGCAATATCGCTCACAAGTCGACTGCTCTCGTTAATGCCCGCAACAATTTCATCCAGACTCGAAGCCGTTTCTTCCGCTATTTTCGCGCCGAGTTCGGCTTTTTCAATCGAATTCGCAATCAAAACCCCGGTATCCTTCGCCGCCTCCGCGCTTTTCGAAGCAAGATTCCGCACTTCTTCCGCCACCACCGCAAAACCCTTGCCGTGCTGACCCGCCCGCGCCGCTTCAACCGCGGCATTCAGCGCGAGAATGTTCGTCTGGAACGCGATATCGTCGATGACCTTAATCACGCGGCTGATACTCTGGCTCGCGGCGTTGATTTCGTTGACCGCGTTGGTCATTTCGCCCATTTGACGGCTGCCCTTCTCGGCGTTGACCATAATGGTCGAAGCGAGTTTTGCGGCACGCTCCGCCATTTCGGCGTTTTCCTTGGTTTTACGCGCGATTTCCTCGGTCGAGGACGACAACTGCTCCACCGACGCCGCCTGTTCGGTCGAACCCTGCGAAAGGTTCTGCGAACCGTCCGAAATCTGTCTCGCCCCGAACGTCACCTGCGAAGTCGCCGTGTGAATCTCCCTGAACATCGTGTTGAGATTCTCAACCATGCGGTTCAGAGAAGTTCCAATGGTATCTTTTGGCGATTTTACGTTGACTTTCACGCTCAAATCACCGTTTGAAATCTGTTCAAGCTCTTCCGACACGCGAATAAGCGCACCGATAAAATCGTCGCAATCGGTAATCATCTGACCGATTTCGTCGCGATTCTGTTTGAACCGACCGAACATCGCATCAACCTCGGCACTGCACGTGATTTCACCGGTTGTCGATGCCTGACGGAAAAAGTCCGCCGTTAACGAAATCGGCTTCGATATCATACCCGAGATGTAAATCGCGAGTGTCATTCCGACTGACACGGCAATGAAAATCACACAAACTATTAAAATAAACAGCAAACTCGACAATGCGTTTGAATCGGCAGACTGTGCCTGCGCCTCCTCGACCTTTAAATCCATGCACCTGTCAAAATTCGAGAGAATCTTATCACTTAAATCACGGCAAACAATCATGTGCCGCGCGATTGCGTCATAATCTCCGGCCTTACTCGCCTCATTAATGGAAATAACCGTACCAATCAACTGATTCTCGTATATGTCCCGCGCCTCATTAAACAGGCGGTATTCCTCTGTCCCGGGGAATAAGTAATCACTGTAGAGGTTCAAATTATCCTGCATTACAGGGAGAAGCGACAGTATCGTCTCGAAAGAACCGTCAACTCCCGACATATTATCCGACATCGAAGAGATTACCATCTCACGAACGTGTACCCTGGCATTTTGCAACGTTTCCTGAACCCGCGCTAAATACGGCAACGGTTCGGCTATGTTGGAATACATATGCTCACCGGCATCGTTGATTTTTGACATCCCTATGATTCCGACGATTCCCACCACTACGGTCATAACGGCGACTAAAGCAAAACTGACCAGCAACTTTGACTTCAACTTGAAATTTTTCATTAATTGCGATTTCCCCTTTTAATAATGCTCTCTTATAAGAAAGTATATCATAACTCGACAAACAGAAAAAGCACCCGTGGGGGGTGCTTTTCAGAATTGCTAATCTAAATTTACGCCCACTACTCGGCGGGACGAAAATTGTGACTCGTTGTGACTCGTTGAGGAGCTACATCACAGTACCTTGCCTTTGATTTCCGTCTGCAAATTACCGCAAAACTCCGAAATCGTCATAGTGACCGATTCACCTTTTCGGTTGCGAACCGCCACATCGCGCGATTCAACCTCGTTATCGCCTATAACAAGCATATACGGAACTTTCTGTAATTGTGCCTCACGGATTTTGAACCCGACTTTCTCACTGCGGGTATCAATCTCAACCCGAACATCGATTTCAGCCAACGCAACACGGATTTCCTCACAGAAATCATTATGACGGTCGGCAATCGGCAGAATCTTCACCTGAACAGGTGCCAGCCACAACGGGAACGCCCCCGCGAAATGCTCGATTAAAATCGCGATAAACCGCTCAATCGAGCCGAAGACAACCCGATGAATCATAACCGGACGATGTTTCGCGCCGTCCGCGCCGGTATATTCCAGTTCGAAACGTTCGGGCAACTGGAAGTCAAGCTGAATTGTGCCGCACTGCCACGTCCTCCCTATTGAATCCTCAAGGTGGAAGTCAATCTTAGGCCCGTAGAATGCCCCGTCGCCTTTGTTCACGATAAACTCCCGCCCGATTTCGTTCAAGGCGTTTTCAAGCGCGCTCTCGGCGATTTGCCAGTCTTCCTCACTGCCCATGTGGTCTTCCGGCATGGTCGAAAGCTCAATATGATATTTAAAGCCGAATCCGCTGTAAACCGTATCAATCAATTCGGCAACCGCCTTGATTTCGTCCTTAATCTGCTCTTTCGTCATGAATATATGCGCATCGTCCTGCGTGAAACTGCGCACCCGCATAAGCCCGTGAAGCGCGCCCGACTTCTCGTGTCGATGAACTAAACCCAGTTCCCCCACACGTAAAGGAAACTCCCGGTAAGAATGTGGATTCGCCATATAATAAAGGATTCCGCCCGGACAGTTCATCGGCTTGACCGCATAGCACTTCTCGTCGATTTCCGACGTATAGATGTTCTCGCTGTAGTGCGACCAATGTCCCGAACGTTCCCACAAATCCCGGGTGAGCATAATAGGGGTGGAAATTTCCTGATAACCCGCCCGGGTATGAAGTTCACGCCAATAATCCACGAGCAGATTTTTCAAAATCATGCCTTTCGGGAAGAAAAACGGAAACCCGATGCCTTCATCCGCAAGCATGAACAGCCCCAACTCCTTGCCTAACTTGCGATGGTCGCGTTTCTTCGCCTCCTCAAGTTTGGTGAGGTATTCCTGCAACTGCACCGATTTCGGGAATGCCGTACCGTAAATCCGTGTAAGCATCTTATTCTTTTCGCTGCCCCGCCAATACGCGCCGGTCGCATTGATGAGCTGAAAAGCCTTCACATCGGAAACTCGTGCCAAATGCGGCCCCGCACATAAATCCACGAACTCCCCCTGTTTATAGAAAGTAGGGGTTTCCCCTTTCTCCTCTAACTCGGCAAGTAATTCAAGTTTATACGGCTCGGCTTTCGCAAGAAAAAGCTCCCGCGCTTCGTCAAAGCTGAGGGTGGTACTCTCAAGTGTCAACCCCTCTTTGACGATTTTTTTCATCTCTTTTTGGATTTTCTCCAAATCCTCATTAGAAAACGGCTTCTCTACATCAAAATCGTAATAGAATCCGTTTTCGATTGCCGGGCCGATTCCCAGTTTCGCCTCCGGAAACAGTCGTTTGACCGCCTGCGCCAGAATATGCGCCGCCGTATGACGAAACGCATCCCTCCCCGCCGAATCTTCAAAGGGGATAAGCGTGCTCGTACCGTCACTGAACAAGATTTTAAACATAATCTACTTTCACTTCCTTAATAAAATTATTACTCCGCCCGAAAATGACTCCATGTCTCGTCTGCCCTCGGCAGACAACCGACGCAAGCAGCCGATTAAGTCGCAATTATTATATCACTTTTCGTGCAATTTGTCAAACTTAAAATTTTGCACAATTTTTTTCAACAATCGCTTGACTTTTTTGTGAAAATCTGCTATACTGGAAAAAACATCATTTTAAAGGAGGTGTACGTTATAATGAGGAATCAATTAACTGAAATTATTGCCTTATACAGCGGAAATATCCCTAAGGCAGAATTCGAAGGAACGCAAAAGACAATCACGGAGGGGCTAAAGCCATTGGTAGACAGCGGTGAAGAATTCAGGTATACCATTTGCGCATTCGGGAATACGGTAGGTTCCGGCAAACCCTACAAGAAAATCACCGAGAACTCCCAAAAAAGCTCAATCACTGCAAAAGAACTGGTCTGCGATAAAAAGAGTTACGCAATCTCACTGGTTGATGCGGCGACGGTTTTGGCGCAAGACGTGGGGGTTCGATACTGCGGAACAGCCGAAATCGAAATCCCCGGCAGGATTATTTTCGTGATTGCGGTATTCGGAAAAGACAACGCAAGCAAGCAGTATACCTACGAAAGCCTGCGTGAAGTCGTGGAACATCAGACATACGTCTACAAATGGGAATTCTACATTATAACCGATGAGGCTTCCAACGCCGAAAGGCTGGGGATTCCCGAATCCAATGCCGTAATTGTCTCAACCGATTCTGCCGGATATCTCACCCCCGCCGTCAAGGAAATCAGCGACAAAATCGTTCAGCGCGTATTGTAGCAAATCTTGTTTGAATTTGGCAAAGCCAAACGCAAACGCTCGCCGCCGATGGCGGCAGACAGCGACAAAATCGCTGTCATATAGCAGCCCGCTTTCCGAATGTCAAGCGGAACTGCTATATAATGTGTATTAAACGAGTAAAATTCCCCGCTTATCTGTTCACAGACAAGCGGGGAATTCTTTTACAGTATTTTACAGTAACTTAGCGTTTTCGAAAACGTAGTCCAGGATTGTTTCATGAAGTAACATCTGGGCAATGAAAGGTTTTCCGTAGATTCCATAAGCCAACGAAACCTCTTCAACCCCGCGTCCGGTCAGGTATTCTTCTAACTCTCCTTCGGTAGGAGCAATCTCCATATCCTCGGCAATTGCCTGAATAACAATCCATTTATGGACGTTATTGCTGTCATTCACGGCGGTTTCTTCGAGAAGACTGTCTATTCCGTTGTCGAGCCCCAGTACAAGCGAGATATACATTTCCAACTCAATATTGTATCTCGACGCACTTGCACGATAATCCTCAACCGTTCGCGTTTGCGAAGACTTCAATAACTTAGCGTGCAATTCTTCCGGGAGATTCACCTCAACCTCATCCAATAAATACTGCATTATAAATGCCATGACCATGTCCCGTTCGATTTCTTCCCTGAAAGCCTCTTTCATTTCGTCGAAAGTTTTCCAATCAAACATACCCGCGATGTTTTCATCAAAATACTCTTTAGTGAACGGGGGATGAATATAATTGACTGTCACCTCAAACACGGCATCTTTTCCGGCGAAATCCGGGTTATTTTGGTAAGGGTCGGGAAAACTCACGTTTACATCGAAGGTCTCTCCCGGGGTATGCCCGATAATCTGCGTAAGGAAATCGTCGATAAAATTGTCATTCCCCGCAAAAACATCATAACCGTTTTCGTTGACGAATCCGTCTTCACCGATTTTAGAATTCCCGCGTTCAAACTCAACCCCATCTATACTGCCGACATAATCGATATTGACTTTATCGCCGTCTTTGACTGCGCGGTCGGTGATTTTATCCTCCGGCAGGAAGAACGCATTTCTCGCAAGGAAGTCGTCAATCGTCCAATTAAGTTTCCCCAACGTGATTGTATGGGATTCAGCCGGGATTTCAAGTCCGACATAATTGAACCCCTCAATGTCAACATAGTCAAGCGCGTTGACTCCTTCCCAGTATCCGTGTTCGTCAATTCCGTCGCTGAGGAATTTCAAGTCCACATCGCCATTATTAATCGGAATCTCGATTTCATCGGCGGAAGGTGTCGTGGTGGTGGTGTTTTCGCCGTTGTCGTTATTTTTGCTTGAATTACAAGCGGAAACAGACAACAGCACAGCCGCCGCCGACAGAATACATAGCAATTTTTTCATTCCGTATGACCTCCTAACCCGCGTAGACGGTCGGCTTCCCGCAGATATCGCAGAACCGTGCATCGTCCGGGTAGATGAATTTGGTTTTGTGATAATCACACTCACTGTTGGTGCAAATGTTGATGTGCGGTGCGTTTTCGGGAACGTCGGCGATGTTTTCACCGCATTTCAAGCAAAATTTCGATTCGACTCGATAAGACTGATTTCCGCATTTTGTACAAGTTTTCATTTTCTCTCCATTTCTCTGTTAGGCTACTTTACAGTGACATTATAGCATAATTTTTCTTGTTTGTCAATCATTACTTGATTTTTTTAGAATAATATATTATAATGGTCAAATGCAAGAGCAAAAAATTCCCGAAAAATTCCCAAAAAATTTTTCGAGAGCATTTTCGAAAGCATCAAGACTCGTGTTACGGAGTAACAACATATGTTTATTGAAATAAAAGGCGTGAAAACGCATTATATCGAAGCCGGAACCGGTGACCCCCTCCTCATTCTGCATGGATGGGGTTGCGATGCGTCGGTATATTCTCGCGTGGTTGAACAGTTATCGAAACGTTACCGTGTCATTCTCCCGGAACTGCCGGGGTTCGGTCAATCGGAAGAGCCGCCTGCCGATTCGGGCGGGTGGACTGTACTTGATTATGCTGTATTCGTTCGGGAATTTTGCGTAACCATGGGTCTCACCGCGAAACCGCTGATTATTTTCGCCCACAGTCTCGGTTGCAGAATCTCAGTTAAATTCATATCGATGTATGAACCGCAGGAGGCTTTTCCCGAAATCACGAAAATCATCTTCACCGGGGCAGCCGGAATCAAACCGAAATCCACCGCCGCCCAAAAAAGAAGGGCGCGGCTGTTCAAACTCAAGAAGCTGTTTTTGAAGCCGTTCCCGAAACTGGTCGAAAAAATGCGTCGCAAATACGGCTCGGCAGATTATCGCAACGCTTCGCCGATTATGCGGCAGACGTTGGTCAAGATTGTAAACGAAGACCTGCGCAATCTTCTGCCGCAAATAAAGAAAGAAGTCTTGCTCATATGGGGCGAAAACGATGATTCCACACCGCTGAGTGACGGAAAACTCATGGAAGAACTGCTCCCGAATGCAGGACTCGCAGTAATCAAGAATGCAGGGCATTACGCTTTTCTTGAACAACCGGAACTTTTCGCGAAAATACTCGATTCTTACTTAGGAGGTGGGGAATGAACACCGAACAAATAATTCTGCTCTCGGTAACGGCATTGTTTGTGATTCGTTCGTGCTTTGTCTTTATGAAGTCATTGCATATGTTTCAACTGAATATGTACAAGAACGGGGCGCATTTCAAATGGCTGTGGAAGAATGACGTGCTGTTCAGCTTTAAGCGTACAAAAGCCAAGAAACCGCTCGTTTACACCCATCGGGTCATACGTCTTTGCATCACATCGGGACTGTTGTTTATAGGATTCTCCGTCGGATTCGTGGTTTTCACCACCGAATCGTACAGGACGCTGTTTCTGTTGCCGCTGTTCCTGTTCTTTGCCGAAACCCTGCCGATTTTCGCAAACATAGTCAATGCCCCGCTCGAAAAAATCAACGGCAACCGCTATATCCGTCAAGCCAAGAAAATCATAGACTCCATGCCCAATCTTATCACAATCGGCGTTACCGGCAGCTACGGTAAAACCTCCCTCAAATATTATCTGCACAAACTGCTCTCGGCGAAATATAACGTACTGATGACCCCGGAAAGCTTCAACACTACCATGGGGGTCGTGAAAACCATCCGGAATCAACTCCGACCCACACACGAGATTTTCATCTGTGAAATGGGCATGATGTGGAAGGGTGACATCGCCGAAATCTGCCGAATCGTGAAACCGCGACACGCAGTAATCACCTCCATCGGGCCGCAACACCTCGAAACCATGAAAACCCTCGACAATATAATTCGGGAAAAATTTTCGATTGCAGATACTATTACCGAAGGTTTTGTTTTCCTGAATTATGACAATAAGTATATAAATGAGCGTAAAATCGACAAGAAAATTATACGTTACGGCGTAAATGAGTCCGACGGTAACGACAGGGATTACAAAGCCAACACCCTCACACTCAGCGAAAAAGGGACATCGTTCACGATTTCCGCCCTGCATGAAAAGGAATCGAAAATTGTTTACGAGACCTTGCTAATCGGCGAACACAACGTCTTGAACATAACCGGCGCGATTGCCGTTGCCCACACCCTCGGTGTGGGATTGAACGAGCTTGTTCTCCCCGTCAAACGCTTGGAATGTGCCCCCCACCGACTGCAGGTCAAATCAATCGGGAACACTGTTATAATCGACGATTCGTTCAACTCAAATCCCGTCGGTGCGAAGGCTGCGTTAGATGCGCTCAATGCCTTCAACGGGGTGAAGATACTAATCACACCGGGAATGGTGGCATTAGGCGAGAAATCGCACGAATTAAACAAAAACTTCGGTTCTCAAGCCGCCGCTTGCTGTGACTATGCCCTGTTAATCGGTAAAAAACAAGCCCCGCCTATTAAAGAGGGGTTGTCGGAAGCAGGTTTCCCTCAAGAAAAAATTCATATCTTTGATTCGTTCAACGAAGGAATGGCATTCGCCAAACAAATTGATTCGCAAGGACAGAAAAAGATTATTCTAATCGAAAACGACCTGCCGGATAATTATTAAAGTCAAAAGCTTTGCTCGCCCTGCGGAGAAAACCCCATAGGAGTTTTCGGAGTTAAGCAGTGCCAAAGGGCGGGCTTTGCTCGCCCTGCGGAGAAAACCCCATAGGAGTTTTCGGAGTTAAGCAGTGCCAAAGGGCGGGCTTTGCTCGCCCTGCGGAGAAAACTCCGCAGGAGTTTTCGGAGTTAACAGACCATAAAGGAGATTATTGATGAAACCAACCATCGGCATATTTTTCGGGGGCAAGACCACCGAACATGAAGTATCAATCATAACGGGGCTGCAGGCTTTCGCCGCAATTGAGCGTGAAAAATACGATTGTGTCCCGGTTTACATCACAAAAAGCAACGACTTCTATGCGGGGGAATCAGTGGGCAAAATCGAGGAGTATTCCAACATTCCCGCACTTTTAAAAGACACGAAAAAATGCAAGCAGGTCACGCTTTTGAATCAAGGCGGCAAAGTCGGGCTGTATGAAGTCACACCTAAAAAAATCGACGTGAGAAAGCCGCTCGCCATACTCGACATAGCACTGCCCTGTGTTCACGGCACTAATGCCGAGGACGGGACTTTGCAGGGCTTTTTCGAGATGTTACGACTGCCTTACGCAGGGTGCGATGTCTTGAGCTCGGCAATAGGAATGGACAAATACGTTCAGAAAACCGTGCTGAAACAAGCGGGAATCCCCGTACTCGACTGTGTTACCTTCTCGGCAAAACGCTTCGTGAACGAAAAAGAGTCGCTGTTAATCGAAATTGCCGCGAAAATCGGGACTCCCGCAATCGTCAAACCCATTAACCTCGGCTCCAGTATAGGAATTTCGATTGCGGCAAACCACGACGAACTGATTACGTCAATCGAAAACGCACTGCTCTTCTCGGAACGTATAATAGTCGAATCCGCCATTGCAAACCTGAAAGAGATTAACGTATCGGTGTCGGGTGACAAGGACGAAGCTGAAGCAAGCGAATGTGAAGAACCGGTTGCCTCAAACCCGGGAAATTCAAGCGGGAAAATCCTTGATTATAATGACAAGTATTCCGGTGGGGAGAAAAACGGTAAAAACTCGTCTAAAAGCAGCGGAATGGCTTCCCTCAAACGGAAAATCCCGGCTGAAATTTCACCCGCTGTTCGTGACGAAATTCGCAACACGGCGGTCAAAGCATTTAAGGCATTAGGGTGTAGCGGGGTCGCAAGAATCGACTTCCTTATCGACAACGACTCAAACAAGATTTATTTCAACGAAATAAACACAATCCCGGGGAGTCTCTCGTTCTATCTGTGGGAACCGCTCGGAATCAGCTATTCGGATTTACTGGAGAAAACGTTCACACTTGCGTTGAAACGTGAACGCGAGCGCGCAAACCTGAACTTCAGCTTCGAAAGTAATATACTTTCGGGATTTAAAGGCGGATTCAAGAACGGTAAAAACCCGAACGGGTCGAAAACATGAAAATGTTCACGTTTGAAATCGGTATGAACGATTGCGGTCAGCGGCTTGAACGTTTCCTGCTGAAACAGGGATTAACAATCGGGGTTATCAGGAAAGCATTGCGGAACAAGGACGTGAAAGTCAACGGAAAACGCCAACCCGCCGAATACAAGCTACTCCAAGGCGAAGTAGTTCGGATTTACCTCAAAGAAGATGCGGCGGAGGGGTTCAAATCGGCTTCGAATACACCTGCCGAGAAGTTCACCGGGATTTCGACAAAATTAGACATTGTGTATGAAGATGATAATATTATACTCACGGACAAGCCTTCGGGACTGCTCTGCCATGAGGGACAGAGACAAGAGCAGTCGAGAATCCGTTCGAATAATCAAGACACTTTAATCGACCGAATCAAGGCGTACCTGTACAGAAAGGGTGAGTTCGACCCCGCGAACGAGAGCTATTTTGAACCCGCACTCTGTAATCGGATTGACCGTAACACCGCCGGAATCGTAATTGCGGCAAAAAACGCACAAAGTCTTCGTGTTATGAACGAAAAAATCAAGAGCAGACAAATCACGAAGATGTATCTGTGTATTTTGTCGGCGATTCCCGAGCATAATGCGGCGACCCTTACCGGATTTCTCGAAAAAGACGAGGCGAGTAACACGGTCAAAATCACGAACAGGAAAAGCGACTCGAACAAAACGATTATCACCAAGTATCGCATACTCGAAAAGCGGGAAAAAGACGGACTGGCACTGGCAGAGGTCGAGTTGGTGACAGGGCGAACGCACCAGATTCGCGCACATATGGCATCTATTGGCTGTCCGCTCCTCGGTGACGGCAAATACGGCAGAAACGCTGTCAATAAACGCCATGGATTCACCAAACAAGCCCTGTGCAGTTATAAGCTGAAGTTCCGCTTTCATGAAGAGCATGGAAACGGCGAAGAAAACCATCTCGATTACTTAAACGGCAGGGAATTCACTGTGAAAACGGTGGAGTTAATCGAAAAAGGCGGTTTTTCGAAAAATCACATTGACAAAGCAGGAAAATCATGATATAATCAATTTGATTATACAAATGAGAGGAAAATCGAAAAATCGATGGACGTTTTTGTAGAACAACTGGTCGTGCGTAAAGCCGACTCAAGGACTAACGTACTGAAAATCTGCTTAATCTGCGGAATGTTATCCCTTTGCATTTTTTTTATCGTGACTGCGCTTGCGTTTGCGTCGTTCCCCAATCTGCGAACAGCTTCACCGATTGCGTTTGCGGCGGTTCCCGGTGTGATTTGGCTGGGGCAGTACTTTTTCAAAGGTTTTTCTTGCGAGTATGAATATATTCTCACCAACAGAGAGCTTGATGTTGATAAAATCGTCGGCAAACGCAAACGTAAACGACTGGTCACGTTTGACCTGTCTAATGCCGAAAAACTGGACGTTCTCAAAGAAGGCGATACACCCGAAGCCGACGTTACCGTATCTGCCCACGACAATTCGTATACGAATATGTGGGTTCTCACTATCAAACATGATTCTTACGGGAAGGTCGCGTTGCTGTTTAACCCTAACGACGATTTCGTCGAAAAGCTAAACAAATCCCTCCCCGCAAAGGTCAGAATCAAGAAAAGTATCTAGCGGGGGAGAATCCCCCATTACAAAGGAGGAAAACCCATATGGAAGTTGTTCAATACAAGTGTCCGAATTGTAGTGCGAACCTTGAGTTTCAGGCGGCAAGCCAGGATTTCGGGTGTAAATTCTGTGACTCGGCTTTTTCTAGTGAACAGTTGAAGGAAATCTATCCGCAGAAGGAAGAGCACGTACTCGACCAAACCGAACCGCCGAAAACAGCTGAGGAATTAGAGCAGGAAGCGCAGTTCGCCGAGTACAGCGCACTGTACAACTGTCCGAGTTGCGGGGCGGCGGTGGTCACGGAAAACAACACGACTTCTGCCACGAAATGCGTTTACTGCCTTTCGCCGGTAATTCTCACGGGTCGGCTTTCGGGCGAGTATAAGCCGTCGAAGTTGATTCCGTTCAAAATCACGATAGAACAAGCCGAAAGCAAGTTTGCGGAGTTCTGCAACAAGCGTTGGTTTTTGCCGAAAGGCTTCCGCGACGGTGCGAAGTTACATGAAATGACCGCGATTTACGTACCGTACTGGATTTCCAACTGTAGGACTTCCGGGGGGATTACCGCAAATTGCAAGAAAATCCGTACCTGGATTGCAGGGGAATACAAATACACCGAGACGAAGGAATACATCGCCGTGAGAGACGGAAGCATGAAGTTCGACGGAATCCCGCATGATGCTTCCACCAGGGCAGATGACGTGTTGATGGAATGTATCGAACCGTTCGATTACAAAGACACCACCGATTTCAAAATGTCGTATCTGTCGGGCTACATCGCCGAAAAGTACGATGTTACTAAGGAAGAAGTCTATCCGCGGGTAAAAGAACGTGCGGTATCCGGCTCGACCGATGTGATGAAACAGTCGATTGTAGGGTACAACTCCGTAAATATCACCACCAACACAATCGATATAGTTCAGAATAAGTGGGAGCATTTCTTATTACCGGTCTGGTTTATGACCTACAAACACAAAGACGAATTCTATTACTTCGCCATTAACGGACAGACCGGGAAATTCGCCGGAAACCTGCCGATTGTCTGGGGCAAAGTCGCACTTGCAGCAGGAATCGCGGTGGTCGCGGCTAACGGAATCATCGCGGGGGTAATGCTGGGAGGTGGAATGATATGACTACAATGATTATTATCATGGTGCTCGCAACCATAGGAATTATATTGGGGTTCGTGTTCGGGGTGAAACGTTCATACAAGATTCGCCCGGTGAAGTTCGCCCACGATTATCTCGACAGGGATTCAATCAAGTATCGCCAGAAGAGCGATACATATATTCGGACATACGTAACGAAGGTCAAGATTCAAACGAATTCCGGAAACAGTGGCGGCAAACGGCGATAAGGTAAAATTTTTCAGAAAAACGGTTGACTTTCAAATCGAAGTATGTTATAATAGCTTTAGGCAATTGTCTATGGGTGATTTGGTGATTTTCAATCATGGTTTCAATCATGGACGAAAAATATACTTACTCTCAGTATAACCAAATGAAAACCCCGGAGCTGCAGCTCCGGGGTTTTCATTTACAGCACAACCACCTTCTCGGTGAATTCTTTACCGCAGACACGGCGTTTCTCGAAGGCGAGGGAATATATATTCGTACAGCGTTCTTCAAGGAGAGCTTGACGTTTCGCTAAATCCGACTTTTTCATGAGTGTCGCTAACGAGCTGTCGATTACCGCAGACTCATCCGCCGCACCCAGGATTTCCCTGCCGCGGCTGTTCATGCCGAGAATCCGTATATATTGCGGGCCGATTTTAACATCGCCCACATTAATGCCCAGAAAACAGCATAATACCGCCCGACGAATCCGAGCGAGGGTGTAACGCTTCATTTTCGAGAGGAAGTACAGTTCCGACAGGCTTCGTGCTGCCCGCGCCGCTTTGAATATACGGTTTTCGAGTCCCCCGTGAACGTTAGGGGCTCTTTTAATTTGATTAGGACTCATCAGACGGAGTTTAGCCAGAATCGCCGTTTCAAGCCGAAGAATGTCGGCATAATCGCCCGATTTTCCGTCTTTTTCGCATTGCAGAAGCTCTTTTCGTATTTGTGAAGCACTTTTTATTCCGATAGCGGCTTTGCCGTGAAGGTCAAGACTTTCGTTGCAAGGTAATATATGCTCATCATGTCCCGCCCCGATTCGTTTGACGGTAAACGGCTGTATACTTGAACCCGATTCGTTCAATGCCTTGATGTATTCCACAGCGAGGGTGTTGTTCGCCCCGGTAAGAACACCCACCACATCGTCGGTGTAATACTTCTCCACCGCCGACTGTAATGCCGCCGGATAGGTTTTCCCGCTTTTCATAGCCGCAAAGAACTCATCGGTGGTCTGCGCATAATGAACCGCCCCCGCCGCATCTTTGAGGATTTCGGTGTCTCCACATTCACTCCCGAAGCTGAGTAAATCTACGCAACCCAGTTTGTTCAGGATTGTCACCGCCCCGGTCGCAAATTGTTCCGCACTCGACAAAGCGAACGCAACCGGAAGCTCCACCACCAAATCCGCCCCGTTTTGCAATGCCGCCTTCGCTCGGGTATGTTTGGGAAGAATCGCAACGTCCCCCCTTTGGGTGAAGTTACCGCTCATCACGATTACAACGTGGGTCGCCCCGGTAAGACTCCTCGTCTGTTCGATGTGATACCTGTGTCCGTCATGGAACGGATTGTATTCCGCTATAATAGCCGCTGTTTTCATAAGACCTCCTGCTTTATTAAAGATTATTAATGGTTTCGCTTGATTTTTTCTGCAGAATGTTGTAAAATATTATGTATTATTAAATTTTTATTATAAGGAGCAATAACAATGAATATTCTCGTAATCAATGCAGGGAGTTCGTCCCTGAAGTACCAGCTAATCGACATGGCAAAAGAATCGGTTATCGCAAAAGGCAACTGCGAACGTATCGGGATTGACGGTAAAATCAAGCACACCGCTTTTGACGGTCGGGTTTTTGAAGAAGATGCTTCCTTCCCCACCCACAAGGAAGCGTTCGAGAAACTCGTGTTCGCCTTGACCGCAAGCACCGCCGCAGTAATCAAAGGCATGGACGAAATCAATGCGGTAGGACACCGCGTAGTCCATGGGGGAGAATTATTCAGCAAAACGGTACAGATTACCGAGGAGGTAATTAAACAAATCGAGGATTTGAAGGAATACGCCCCGCTCCATAACCCCGCGAACGCACTAGCTATGCGCGCCTGCAAAGAAGTCGTTCCCGAAAATGTACCCCAAGCCGCAATTTTTGATACGGCTTTCCACCAGACCATCCCCGAACACGCTTACATCTACGGTCTGCCTTACGAATGTTATGAGAAATACGGGATTCGCAAATACGGATTCCACGGGACTTCACATAAATTCGTGAGTGCGGCACTCGCCGAACAAACCGGTCGCAAAATCGAAGATTTAAAAATCATTACCTGCCATTTAGGCAACGGTTCATCGGTTACTGCGATTGACGGCGGAAAATCGGTAGACTCTTCCATGGGATTCACCCCGTTAGACGGACTGCTCATGGGTACCCGTTGCGGAAACATCGACCCGTCAACCGTAACGTACATTCAAAAGAAACTGGGGCTTTCCCCTGCCGAAGCCGAAGACTACATGAACAAAAAATCGGGCTTGCTGGGAATCGGCGGATTCTCCGACAATCGTGAAATTACCGAAGCCGCCGCAAAAGGCGACAAACGCGCCAAACTCGCCACGACGATTCTTCGCTACGGAATCAAGAAGTACATCGGTTCATATGCGGCGGCAATGGGCGGACTCACCGATGTGATTTTCACCGGAGGAATCGGCGAAAACGCATTCGACGTACGAGAAGATGCCTGTAAAGGTCTCGAATTCATGGGAATCGAATTTGACCCGCAGAAAAACGCAGAAATCCGCGGCGAATTTGCGAAAATCACGAAAGAAAGCAGTAAAGTCAACGTTTGGGTTGTCCCGACTAACGAAGAACTCCTGATTGCACGCGACACGAAAGAACTGTTCGCTTAACTACACGTTGCTCCGCTTCGCCAAGCGGACTGCTCTGCGTTGCCTGTGCAACGAAAGTTGGTACTGTGCGCCGAACTCATGTGGTAATATTAAGACAGACGATTGATTCAGTAACCAAAAACTTGTTTTGGTTATATACTGAATAAAATCGAATTTTAATCATCGTAAGGAGAAAAGAGCATGAGTAAATACACGGTAAACATTTCGAGTTATGACGCTTTTCGCAAGGATACCTTCGGGAAGTTGTTCGACACCGACAACGCATACGGAAGTCAGTGCTTCGATGCGGCAGACTTGCTGTGGCGGCAACTCAAAACTACCCAACCCGACGGAAGTCCGCGGCGGCTTCGTGCGACCGGGGGCGCGGCGATGGGAGCATGGGACGTGTCAGTCCGCGCAACCAACGCCGGAACAGAATTCGACATTATCGCAGACGTGACGAAAATCAAGCGGGGCGACGTAATCGTTTTCGGAACGAAACTCGGCGCGTACGGTCATATCGGATTCGCCGACGAAGACTACAAAACCCCCGCAATCAGCACCTACAGCCAGAATCAAGGCGGCACGAACGGGGTCGGTCAAGCAGCGGCATTCACGGTGCGCTCGTACACCTCGGCAGGATTAATCGGGGCGTTTCGATTCAAAGCCTGGAACGCTCCACCTCCACCTCCGAATCCGCCGAGTCCGTCACGAATGGACGATGCCCTCGAAATGTTGAAGCAACTTGCGAAAATGCCGAACACCGCCCCGCCCGATTCGACTATCGGGGATGTGTTGGAGATTCTCAAAGAGTTGGCGGGAATGAAGCCGAGTCCTGCGCCGAATCAGCCCGAACCAAAGAAAACGGTCGAGCAGGTCGCACAGGAAATCTGGCGGGGTCAAGGTGATTGGGGAACCGGAGAAGTCCGCAAGCAGAAACTCATCGCGTACGGCGGCGAACAATTCCAAAAAGACGTTCAGGCGCGGCTGAATCAGTTAGCCGCCGGAAAATGAAAGATTTTTTCAAAAATGCCATACTTCCAACAACCCCCTGTTAATATAACAGGGGGTTGTTGTTAGAATAAACATAGAAAGCGTACGTCAAGCCGTCATGTGATTTCACTTCCGATTCAGACTCAACCGACCAATTCGGCAACTCGTCTAAATTCGGGAAAAAGCAGTCGGCTTTACCGTTAAAACCCTCGACTTTCGTCACGTGAACAGCCGAGCAGTAGTTCAGCAATTGTTCGTACACGGTTTGACCGCCAATTACAATCACGTCATTCTGCTCATATGCCGAAACACATTCGAGAAGCTGTTCGAGCGAGTTACATACCTTCGCCGACTCAACCCGAAAAGACGGATTCCTCGAAAGAATGACGTTTACCCTGTTCTTCAGCGGTTTCGAGCCCGGCAACGACTCCAACGTCGAGCGTCCCATAACCACCGTTTTACCCATGGTAAACTCTCGAAAATACCGCATATCTTCGGGAATGGAGAACAGTAATTGATTATTGCAACCAATTCCCCAACATGAATCAACCGCTACAATTGCCTTCATTAATGCCCCTCCGTGTTATCCCAGAATCGAATGTTCGTCGTCTATGTCGAAGAGGTGGATTGCATTCGGGTCGATTGCAAGCTCAACTATGTCCTGCGGACGCGCCTGTGAACGCGACGAAACACGAACCGTCATAGGATAGTATTCGCAGGAAAGATAGAGGTAGGTTTCAGCACCCATCATTTCGGTAACGTCTACTACAGCTTCAATTACGCCGGTTTTAGCGTTGGCGATGTCATACTCCTCGTCGGAAATGTTTTCGGGACGAATACCGAGGATAACGTCTTTATCGAGGTAATTTTGCAGAACCTGATGGTCTACTTTAGACGGCGGAATCTCAACGTAGAATTTCCGTCCTCTGGTGGTTTTTGTATCTTCCGAACCAAACTCAATCGTGTATTTGTTGTTGAGCATAACCAGTTTGGACTCAATAAAGTTCATCTGCGGCGAACCAATGAATCCCGCCACGAATTTATTCACGGGGTTAGCGTAGAGGTTCATGGGAGAATCAATCTGCTGAATATAACCATCCTTCATGACAACGATTCTGTCACCCATGGTCATAGCCTCGATTTGGTCGTGAGTAACGTAAATAAACGTCGTTCCCAGTTTTTTATGAAGCTTAGACAGCTCAGTCCTCATCTGTGCGCGAAGTTTCGCATCAAGGTTGGACAAAGGCTCGTCAAGCAGGAAGACCTGCGGGTCACGAACGATTGCACGCCCGAGCGCAACACGCTGACGCTGTCCGCCGGAAAGTGCTTTCGGCTTACGGTCGAGCAAATGCGCGATATCGAGGATTTTCGCAGCTTCATCAACCAACATCTTGATTTGGTCTTTCGGGACTTTACGGAGTTTCAACCCAAACGCCATGTTTTCAAACACGGTCATGTGCGGGTAAAGTGCGTAGTTCTGGAACACCATCGCAATGTCGCGGTCTTTAGGCGCAACGTCATTGACGAGACGGTCCCCTATGAACAACTCACCCTCCGAGATTTCTTCCAGCCCTGCCACCATACGCAAAGTCGTGGACTTTCCGCAACCTGACGGGCCTACAAGGATTATGAACTCCTTGTCTTTAATGTTCATCGTGAAATCCGATACGGCAACAACGCCGCCGGGATACCGTTTGTAAATCCCTCTTAACGATAAACTCGCCATTTAAACAATTCCTCCAGTCTTTCTTAATTTACAGATTTTCATTACCTATATATAATAACACATTTTTTTGAAAAATAAAAGTATTGAAATAACCAAAATTTCGCCCCGGTCTTTATGTAGATTTACTAACCCTCCCAAAAATCCGGGTCGTTTTTGGGGGTTTTTTCGTTAAATTGCACAAAAGAAAATCAAGAGTCGCCGGGTCGTGGCTCTGCCACGAGCAGGGCGACTTGACGAAAGCAAAAAGAAAATCAAGAGCAGCGGTGTCACCGGCTCTGCCGGTGAGCAGGCTGCTTGACGAAAGCAAAAAGAAAATCAAGAGCTCACAGGTCGGCGGCTTCGCCGTCGAGCAGGTGAGCTTGACGGCTTCGCTGTCATTTTTAAAATTTTTGCTATTTTTCACTCGCCCTCAACATATATATGTAGGACAAGAGCATATATGTAAGACAAGAACAAATTAATCCGCAACGGAAAGGAATACCCTCATGAAAAACAATGTTTCAAGCACGAACCCCAACATTTCGGAACCATACTCCTTAACTCCGAAAATCCCTACGGAATTTTCTCCGCAGGGCAAGCAAAGCGCAAAACGCAGGAATCCCCTCAATCTCCCGCTAATCGGAATCGGGCTGATTTGCCTTTTGCTGATTATCCTGTTCATCGCCTCACAGGTCGGGCGGGCAAACACACCTAACCGACCCGGAAAAGTCGATTCGGCGAACCAAGCGGGGGAATACCTGGCAGGTTTCGGGTGGGAGGTCTCGACCGCGCCCATATCGGTGCGAACCGTGCAAATCCCGCAAGAATTTTCGCCCGCCTACGAGGAATACAACACCCTCCAGAAATCTCAGGGGTTTGACCTGTCACCCCACCGCACGAAATCGGTTATAATCTATACATTTCGGGTTTTGAACCACCCATCGCCTGATGATGTATTCGCGAACGTAATGACCCTTGACGGGGTGGTGATTGCCGGTGACGTGGTCTCGTATGCTTTGGACGGATTCCTCACAGGATTGGAAGGGCGAACCGCTTGACATAACCTAAACTATGTGATATAATGCAAATCATGAAAAAATTTATTTTTATTCCGATTGCAATCCTGCTGATGTTTTCGATGTTTAATACGGTTGAAACTGCAATCGCAAATCACGAAACGCCGTCACAGATTGCGTACGATTGGCTTGTCACAAGTCACGACCCCGACCGTTACAGTGAATTTGTCATTGTCGGCGAAAATAGGGATGTGTTCGGTGCTAACGGAGTCTACAAAGACAACAAAATCGTGGATTTCAGCATGTCGAGAAATAAATTTGACATAGATTTCAAAATACTTGATAACGGGAAATACACGGCAACCTTCACCGGAACACCCAAACAAGACGGTTACGATGTAATCAACATAACGCTTGAGTCGGGCGTTACAATGCAGTATCGTATCGAATATTCGGTAAGCTTCGGTTGGTATTTCGCCGATTGGCAGTATTCCGAAGAGGTTTCACTCAGTGAGCGTAATCTCCAAGTCATTGCGGCATATGAACAAGTGAGTCCTGCCATCGCCGTACAGTATCTTGTGGGCGAAAACGTCGATTACGAAAGAACTGCAGCCATTCTCGCCGAAATCAAGCGGCTTGCGGAGGAAATCACCGAGGGAATTGATGACGATTACCAAAAAGCAAAAGCAATTTCGGCATGGGTTGCCGAAATTATTCATTACGATACGGTCGCTTCCGCAAACGGTGTAACGCTGGAAACGGTATCGTTGGAACACGTTGTCGAATACAGCCGTGGAATCTGCTCCGGTTATGCCAATCTCACCGCCGCAATGTACGAAGCCGTAGACATCAAAGCCGTAACGGTAATCGGGGATGCGGTATACATGAACAATGCCGACCAAATCCTCACAAAAAATAATCGGCATGAGTGGACGGCATTCTGGTACGAATACCCGCCCGAACATCTCGAGTTTACGAGAGATACGAAAGGCAGATGGGTAATCGTTGATTCGGGTTGGGACAGCTTAAACCTCTATACTTCGAACGGTTATTCGACCGACGGGATTACACAGAAATACTTCGACATAACGCCGCAAGCCCTCGTGCAGAGTCATCGGGCGGGTCTCGCCGAAGAGCGTCGCTATTTCGACGTTTTGGAAACGTTTGATTTCGGCGAAGCTTCTTCTTCAAATAAACCTAACAGCGAAGGCGAGAAAACCCTGCCTTTCAATAACAATCCGGAGAGCGAAATTTCACGTGATTCAAACCAAGCGGAAGAGTCGAACAGTCTCACCTACGTGATTATTCCGTTAGCGGTAGGTGCGTTTGCGGGATTCGTCGGCGTATTGATTTTGATGACGATTCTCCGTAAACGAAAAGGATGAGATTTCCGCGAAAATAAGATAATAACAAACCCCTTTCATTTCATGAAGGGGGTTCGTTATATAATGCCTGCTGAACAACTCACAGAATAATACAAATCAAGCCGCCACATCCGTCGTTGATTATGCGCTGAATCGTCTCTTGCAATTTCATTCTCGCATCCGACGGCATTCGATAAAGCTTATTGTGTAATCCTTCATTGACCAGTTCGTGAAGTGACTTACCGAATATATTCGACTCCCAGATTTTCGTGGGGTTCTCCTCAAACTCTTTGAGAAGATACATAATCAACTCTTCCGACTGGCGTTCGGAACCCACCACCGGCGAAACCTCGGTCGTGATATTCGCGGCGAGCATATGAATCGACGGTGCGGCGGCTTTAAGCCGAACTCCGTACTTACCGCCCTGTTTCACGATTTCGGGTTCTTCCAACGTAAGCTCATCAATCGACGGCATGACTATTCCGTACCCGGTAGCACGGACTTCATCCAGGGCAGACTTCACCTTCTCGTATTTCTTCTTGATTTCGGCGAGGGCAATCATGCAGGGCATTAAATCGCCTTCGTCTTTGAGGTCGAGTCCGGTGGTCTCACCAAGAATCTGGTAAAACAGCTCATTTTTAAGTTGTACCGAGATGAATCCCGCACCCTTACCCAAATCGATGCTTTCGACATCGCAACTGGTAACGTATTCGCAATCATTGACTTTACAGGACACGCTTTTCACCTGGTCGATGCTGACTATGTTAGCCGCCGATTCGCGCAACGCGCTCCAAACCTGCGACTTAAGCCAGTGTCCTTTTTCGAGGACGGTAAGCCATTTCGGGATTTTGATGTTGATTTCCTTAACCGGGAATTGCAAAAGCACTTCGGTCATTACGTTTTTGATTGCTTCCTCATCTAAATCAAGGCAGTTCAGCGGAATAACCGGTTTACCGTACTTTTCCCACATTTCGCGGGCGATTTCGAGGGACTCCTCCGACTCCGGGTCACGACAGTTGAGAATCACCACGAAAGGCTTGTTAATCGCCTCCAGCTCATTTATGACGCGCTCTTCGGCTTCCTCGTATTCAGCTCTGGGAATATCGGTGATACTCCCGTCGGTCGTGATTACAAGCCCGATTGTTGAGTGTTCGTTTATGACCTTCTGCGTACCGACTTCTGCCGCCATATTAAATGGGATTTCGGTGTCAAACCACGGTGTCAGCACCATCCGCGGCTGTTCGTTCTCGATGTAACCGATAGAGCTCGGAATAATATATCCCACGCAATCGATTAAGCGAACGTTCATGGTAGCGTTGTCTTCGAGGGTGATGTTAATCGCTTCTTCCGGAATGAACTTTGGTTCGGTGGTCATAATGGTCTTGCCCGCCGCCGACTGCGGCAACTCATCCACCGCACGTTCGCGCCGAAACTCCGAATCTATGTTGGGAATAACGATACTGTTCATGAAACGGCTGATAAAGGTCGATTTACCGGAACGTACCGGCCCCACAACTCCGATATAGATGTTTCCGTCGGTTCTTTTTGCGATGTCTTGATAAATGCTTGAATTCATGCTTTTTCTCCTCCCCCTCACACTATTGGAATCAAGAGCATACATGGAGAGGTGATTCTGTCACTGCCGGACTGTTCGATTTCCATGTCGTTCTCTGCTATGATTGCTTCTGCACTCGTGTTATAGCGTTTTGCGATACTCCAGATGTCTTCGTTTTCTTCGGCGTAATACAGTTTCAAAGCGTATTCGTGATTTCCTGCTTTGGGTGCATCTTCATTGACCGACACTTCTTTGATTACCTCAATCGAACGTACCTGGTAAAGACACCCGGTCAGTTTCAATACCGCACGAATATCCACCCGATTCTCGGCTGAAATGGAATAAGTTGTGTTTATCACCTGCAAGTTCGGTTCGATACTGTGCTGTTCGGTAAACTCCGACAACCCCGAAACTTCGGTGACAATCTCGAACGGCTCGCTCTTCTCGATGTAGGTAGGTGTCCCGGTACTGAGTCGCGCTACCACCTGCAGATTCGCTTGGCCGGTAATGACAAGTTCATTTTCGCCCCGGGTACGGCAAACGATGTTGGAAATATCATAGCGGGAATCATAGACCGCTTCAAGCTCGCCTTCGCTACATTCGACAGTGCCTTTAAAGCTGAGTTGACGTTCGATTATTTGCGGCATGGTCTCGGTCTTGATAATCGACTTAGTAAACGAACTCTCGAAATTTACCGAATACATATCGATTAACGGCATGACCTCTTTTTCAAGATGGGCGGTAACGGTGCAATTGATAGTCAAGTCACACGACAGGACACGATTTTCTCCCACGTCCGACGATTTGATTTCCAAATCACAGTCCATCACCGACAGGTTTACGAAACAAACATGGTTTTCGCTCACCCCGTTGAGGTCGATAATCTGGCTGATTGGGATTACCGCTTCGATTACTTCGGCCTCTTCCGCGACAGGGAGATTAGCCGGTGCGGATTCCCCCTCGGAATTAGCATTGGAGCCGGCGGAATAATCACCCATACCCGAACCGTTCGTGCTTTTCGTAAGGTACAGGGCTTTGATTAACGCTTCCCCTTTGACTACGACTTTACCGGAAATGATTTTATAATCGCTCACGGTAACACTGGCATCATGATGGACGATGCTGTTGATTCCCCCCGAGCCCACCCCGGTTTCGATGTTTTCACGCGTGACGAACTGACGGGAGGTGACGAGCTTTTCGCCGCAATAACGCAGAGAAGTCTTCAAAGTTTCAACGCCCATTCCCGAAACGCCGGTAATCATCTGGGATTCTCGCATACAGATGACCTTGACTTTACAGCTCACTGCACCGCGGATGTCGATTCGTCTTCCCGAAACGGCACGGCAGTTACAATAATCTGTTTTCGGCGAAATGTAAGCAAGCGCGTTTTCGACGGGTTTCACCAGGTCAATCGTCTTTGAGTAGGTGTAACGCTGTTCGACACAGTTGACAACATTGCTTTCCCGGCTGAGGTAAAGCAGTTTTATGTACACCACTCCGTCACAGTAAAGCTGATTCCCCGAAACACTGTAAGAAACCACGCAAGGGGTTAACGAGCATTTCAGGACTTTGAAAATGTCGGGGTAATAGTCCGGTAAAACATAGTCGAACTCCACCCCTTGTTCGACCTGCCCGTCATAGACGACTTCGTTAAGAAAGACGGGTTCCTTCGATGTTGTCAAGCAATCCGCGGCAGAACCGTGCCCGCCTTTTGAATTACTGTTGCTTTGAATTTTTAAATCCATAACTAACCTCCGTATCAAGTTTGTCTACAAGCAGTGTATGTTCGGGTTGTACGGAATATTCCGGTTATGAATCAGAAAATAAAAAAAGCAGGAAAAATCCTGCTTGACAAGGTCGATATATTATGATAGAATATGCTCTGACAAAGGCAGACCATAACTTTAACGGTTAAACTGCGGTTGGCTGAGCTTCCTTTTTTAAAGGCAAATTCCAATGAAAAGGAGGTGATGCTCATGGAAGTGATAGTAGAACTACTTAAATTATACGTAATTCTGCAAATTATCATAGAAATGAAAAAACAACCGCCCCGAGCAAGGTAAAGTTGTTTTTTCAATTTGAACCGCTCAGCTAACCGCCTTAGGTCTGCCTTTGCTATTTGAACACTTTAATTATATCATGCCCCCGACAATAAGTCAACAGCTTTTTCAAAAATCATCTCAGCCGCTGCATGAGAATCCCTGCGATATCTTGCAAAGGTGCCTGCCGACTCACCGCACCCATATTATGCGCCACCATCGGCATTCCGTAGACTACGCAGGTGCTTTCGTCCTGTCCGACAGTGAACGCACCCGACTGTTTCATCTTGAGCATGCCTTTCGCGCCGTCCGCACCCATTCCCGTAAGAATTACGCCCATGGCATTATTCCGCGCAGACTCCGCCACCGACTCAAACAGAACATCCACCGACGGGCAATGCCCCGAAACCTTTTCGCCCTTTTTGCTCTCGATAAAATATCCGCCCGCATTCCTCTTAAGTCGCATATGATACTCACCCGCACCGATTATAATCAATCCCGAACGGACTTTATCTCCGTCTTCCGCTTCCTTGACTTCCATCTGGCACACCCGATTAAGACGGTCGGCGTACATTTTCGTGAATCCTGCCGGCATATGCTGTACAATCACGATTCCCGGTGTGGTTTTCGGAAGGTTTTCCACCACGACTTGAATCGCATCGGTTCCGCCGGTAGACGCACCGATTGCGATAACTTTATTCGCCGTGCTTGCCAGATTGAGCATGGTGTGCCGCAAAGACTGCGCCTGACTCCCCGTTGCATGGAGATTCCCCAGTCCAACCCTCGCAGAAGCTGCCCCCCGAACCAGACTTTGCAATTTACTCGCGAAGGTATCCATTTCACCGGCGGTAGGTTTCTTTATGTAATCCACCGCGCCGGCTTGAACAGCCTCGAACGCTTCCACCGCAGAAGCGGTCACTACTATAGCGGCGACTTTGTGGATTGGCAACAGTCTCCGCAGGAACTCTATTCCGTTCATTTTAGGCATTTCGACATCGAGCGTGATGACATCGGGCTTCATTTCAAGGATTTTACCCTTGGCATCAATCGGGTCTACGGCTGTACCTATGACTTCAATCCCCGGTGCGGAATTCAAAGCGGCGGTCAAAACCGTCCTGAACATTGCCGAATCGTCTACAATAAGAACGCGTGTTTTTCTATTTAACATAAGCCAAACTCCATTATTATTACCATTTACTTCCTGCACACAAAAGTGCGATAAATGTAAGGTAACACCGCAGGGCAAACCCTGCACCCCTCGCCCTGCGGGCGAGAGAGCCGCCCCAAGGGGCGGGATATATCCCTTACTTTTCAATAAGCCTATCCGGCTCACCTGATATTAAGGAGCAACAAATGTCTTGACATTTGTGCGACTTAATCCCCCGGCTGCGGCGGTTATCCGCAAGGACAAGCCGCAGGGCGATTTTGAGCAACGAAAGCTTGAGGAGAGCCGTGGCGCGGCGGGCTTCGCCCGATGGCAGACGGCTTGACACAAGTCCCGCGCGGCTTTGCCGCAAGGGTCAAGACTTTCATTGCGGAGTAATATTCAAGTTTTCTCTTCTAAAGGTCTGCGATAGACAGCAGGTTTGACGTATTCGAACTTGGTTTTATCGCGCGGAATACTCTCGGCGTGTCCGATAAAGAGATAGCCGCCGGGCCGCGTAACTTCATACAAACGATTCACAAGCTGAACTTTCACATCCATCTCGAAATAAATCATGACGTTGCGACAGAAAATCAAGTCGAACGGATACAACCGAAACGGAATCTTGTCCATCAAATTGAAGGTCTTAAAATCCACCCGCTTAGTCACCTCGGGCGAGACCTTGAAGCTACCGTCCGGGGTAGGTGAAAAATATTTTTTCTTCCAGGTTTCCGGCAGATTCTTCATAGATTCACCGCTGTAGACACCAACCTTCGCAATATCAAGAACCCGCTGCGAAATATCGGTGGCTAAAGTAGAGAGATTCCACATGGTAGTCTTGCCGCTGAAGTATTCCAGCAACTGCATGATGTTCGTGTAGGGTTCTTCCCCGCTGGAACTCGCCGCACTCCACAAATACACCCGACGGTCTGCCTTGACTTTCTCTAAATAAGGCAGCACAACCTCCCGCATGAACTTATAATGCTCTTCCTCCCGCATGAAAAATGTATGATTAGTTGTCAGCTTGTTAAGGAGTCCTATCATTTCCGTACCGGTTCTATCCGCGAACACCATGTTCAAGAATGAGGTGAAATCGTTGAATCCCCTCTGCGTAATAGTGTTGGAAAGCCGACCTTCAATCAAGACACGCTTTTGTTTCAGATTGATTCCGTATTTACTCTCCATTAATTCATAAAGTCGCTTGAAATCATTATCCGTGATTTTGTGTGAAGCCATTACCGTTACCCCTTTCCGTTAAAATGATGCCAAATCGTGGTCGAAAATCAGTTTCTGCACATCGAGAACCAATTTGACCCCGTCGTTCATCTCAAGAATATAATCGATAAACTTGTTATTGTTCACGCGGTTGAGTTCGGGTGTTCGTGCGATATGCTTCTCGGATACCGACGATACGTCCAACACTTCATCCACAATCAAGCCCACCGAAACCCCTTCATGGGCGACTATAACGGTACACGCACGCTCATCGTATTCAATTTCCTCTTTTCCGAAACATGAACGCACGTTCACCACCGGGACAACTTTACTGCGCACGTTGATAATTCCTTTAATAAAGCTCGGAATTTCATAACACGGCACATGGGTAATCCGCGGGACTCCTATAATCTCGATTATATACGGAATTTCAATTCCGTATACCTGCTCACCTATTAAAAAGGTGAGTACCTTTGTGATTTCGTTTTCTTTCTCGGCACGAACTGCCGCTTTCCCTGAAGAAGCCACCTTCTCGTTTTTGGATAACGCTACGTTTTTAGCTTCGGTCATCTTTATTCGCCCCCTTGTTTTTTATTTTGGTGAAGTATTAGGAATATCGCTGAAATCACCTGCAATGTTTTGGTTGGAAAGATTACCATATCTGCTATCCCTCGATTAAATTCGCCACATCTATGATAAGGGCAATACTGCCGTCTCCCATAATCGTACAACCGGACAATCCCGCACCTTTGATGTTGTAACGGCTGAAATAAGGCGGGAACGGTTTCACCACCACTTGCTGTTCCCCGATTAATCGGTCAGAGAACAAACAGACCGACTTGTTTTCGGTTTCAACCAACAGCAGAATCCCGTCTTCGAACTCGGTAACGTCAGACGGTATGCCGAATCGCTCATGCAACCGCATAATCGGGTAGCACGCCCCGCGAATCATAATCATCTCGCCGCGTTGCGTGTCGCGAATAATCTGGTCGCTTGTCACTTTAAAACTCTGCTTAATCATAGAAATCGGAATCGAGAAAATCGTACCGCCGACTTCGATTTCCATACCTTCTATTATAGCGAGGGTCAGCGGAATTTTTATCACGAACGACGTACCCTGCCCCAGTTTGCTTTCCACCACAACCGTGCCCCCGCACTTCTCGATGTTCTGCTTAACAACGTCCATTCCAACGCCCCGCCCGGAATACTCGGTCACTTGCTCATTCGTGGAGAAACCCGGCATGGTAATCAGATTCTGCGCTTCACGCTCGGAATAATCCCCCCGCGGCTTCATCAAAAGACCGAGACGTTCGGCTTTGTCGAGGACTTTTTCGGGGTCGATTCCTTTTCCGTCGTCGGTGATTGTTATGATAACTTCACCCGACGCATTGACCGCCGAAAGTTTAATAAATGCCTTCGCGGGTTTACCGTTTTTAATTCGGTCATCTACATTCGTCTCGATTCCGTGGTCCATACAATTGCGAACGAGGTGCATAAGCGGGTCGTTCAGATTATCCACAATCGACTTATCGACTTCGGTTTCCTGCCCCTCAATAATAAGGTCTACATCTTTGTTCAGTGCCTTCTTCATATCGCGGACTATACGGTTCATTTTTGAGAACGGCCCCGAAAGCGGCACCATTCTGATTGACATGACCGTATCCTGCAATTCGTCGGTCAGCTTACGAAGCTCCCGTGCGGCTTTATGAAAACTTTCGAGTTGAAGCCCGTCAAGTTCGGGATTGGAAATAACCATCGATTCGGTGGTAATGATTTCACCGACGATGTCGTGCAACTGGTCAAGCTTTGCGAGATTCACGCTGATTATACTCTGCTTTCCGCCCAAATGTGAAGGCGCGGAAGCCCCTGAATTGTTTCCTGCGGAAGCAGAAGGCGCAGCCTTTGCCGGCTCGGCTTTCTTGGGTGCTTCAATCGAAACCGCCTTTTCGACCTTCGCTTCGGCAAGAGTTCCCGAAGCATCATCGACAGATTCCGACTCAATCGGTGACTCTGTACCTGCGCCGGCATCTTCCACGAATTCAAAAGACTCAATATTAAGCGCGGCCTCAAGAATTTTCTGTACCGCTTCCTTGTCTTCGGCTTTGAAAGTAACAGTGAACCCGTTCTCGGCAATGTGAGCGGCAGTTGACGAATCGGTATCTACGTTTTCGGGATAATACTCGATTACCTCGGTTTCTTCGCGAATCTTATTAAGCAGTAAAAACGCCCGAAGATTTTCCATTTCTATACCGTGTTCAAATATGATTCTCACTGCGATACATCCCGGCATATATATGTCTTCGACGGAGGACGCGGTCACTGCCGGGGCTGCCGCCGACGATTCCGTTGCGGTTTCCGGCATGGGTACTGCGCCCGAAAGCATGGCTGCCCCACGCTCAAGCTCTTTAATTATATCTGAAAAATCGGTCGGCTCATATTCTCCGTCGGCTTGCAGAAGTTCGATTTCCGCCTTGAATAAGTCCGACATACGAAAGACAAGGTCGTATACGAACGACGTGTCTTCAATTTTGTTCTCGCGAATGAGGAAGAACATATCCTCCCCTTTGTGCGAGAGTTGCTGCAAACTTTCGAACCCCATCATAGCCGATGAGCCCTTGACGGTGTGCATGATACGGAAAATCTCGTTGATATCCTCCTCCGTAAAAGTGCCCGCCTGTTCGGTTCTTAAGAGAATTTCGTCAAGCTGTTCAAGCAGTGTGGAGCTTTCGAACAAATATGCGTCCAGCATAGCCTCCATCCCGAATTCTACTTTTGGCATTTTACCACCATCCCTTTCAAAAAATAGCTATCTGATTCATTATATCATAAAAAACGCAAAATGTATATACGTTTTCTGATTTTCTATAAAATATTTGTTTTTTCTTGAAATTTGCGCTGAAATGTGGTATTATTGTGGTATTAATTAAGGTGCAACGAACTTTTGAAAGTAAGAGAGGACGACCGCCGTGCCGCAATCTCATTGAAATCTGCG
The DNA here is from genome assembly GCA_009777835.1 of Oscillospiraceae bacterium. Lineage (GTDB taxonomy): Bacteria > Bacillota > Clostridia > Oscillospirales > Ruminococcaceae > Ruminiclostridium_E. The sequence goes on from WRKZ01000013.1 coordinate 30,625, forward strand.
CATGGTCGGGCGAAACGGAATTATGGCTGTAATACCACAAATTACTAATCCTTTTCAGGGGAAGGGTTATCAATCTTCTTTAAATAACCAGAATCGGCCCGGCGGCGAACAGTTCGAAATCATTCAACTGACGAAAACCCGAGAGGCACCCGGCCCGCTCGAACGGGAGACCGAACGTAATGCAGGCCGCGGACTCCCCAACAGAACCGACCTGCCGCAACTGATGGTGAAGACGGCGAAAGACCCTTCTATGGCGGTGGAAACACTTAAACAGCTAATCAGTACCGAGCTTTTGGCGACCGCTTCGGCAAGCGGACACACCGAACTCCACGGCGAACTCGAAGGGCTTTCAAAATCTATTTATCTGGCAGTAACCGAACTTGTACGGGAAATCATCAACCAGGAAGAGCAGACGACCATGTTTTCGGGTCATCGCCTTTTCGATTTGTTGCGGGAAGAGTCAGCGAATTCCTCGCTAATCGCGAACACGGTACTTCAACAAACCGACGAAGACAAGTTGAACGCAATCGCCAACTTTTTGAAAGCGGTGAACTTTACGTTCAATCGCGGGGAGATTCTCAATGCTATCTCGGCGAACCTGAAATTTTTATCGACTTACTTTTCGCCGTCACCGAAACTTTCCGAAAAACTTGCCGCCCTGTCTGAATCCTGGGCGGGGAATCAAGCGAGGGAAAACTTCGGGCTTTTGAAAGGGGAGACTGTAAAACTCCTGCAAAACGTTTCGGAAAGTCTGCTCAACAACGAAAAGACGCAGGTGCTGATTCCTTTAATTATACACAATCTCTCAAGATATAACACCAATGATTATATGCTGAAAGATGCGTTTTCGTCACTGTTAATCCACATTCCGCACGCTCAGAAAGGCGCGTTTATGGCGGCATTCGACGATTTTTTGAACGCAGTCCTGTACGGAGAATTCAAACCCGCCCTCCAAGCCGCACAGAATCCGCAGAATCAGCAAACTGCGGTCGCGGAAAAAGAGCTTTCCGATTTGAATGAAGTGAAAGCCGAATCCGCCGAATCAAAAGACACGGAAAAATCACCCCAACAAAAAAATGAATTCCCGCCGCTTTATTCACGTAAACTAGGTGAAGAGGGTTGGGAGTTCCCGCCAAAAACCATGACCAGGGATTCACTGGCGGACGGACTCCGCGGATTTTTACTGGGACGGATTAACGGAAAAGAAGCAATCACGCTTATACTCTCCAATTTAATCGAGGAAATGCGCGATGTTAATCTTATGAACGCATTACGCTCGGATTTGAGCAAAATCGACAGTATCACGGCAATGGTGGATTATCTCAACGATGTCCTGCAACAACTTCCCGATGCACCCGAACGTCAATTCATGTTCGAAATGCTCTCGGAAACAGTCTCCGGCATGGCGGAAAAAGGTGAGCTTCCTCCCGACTCTGCCCCCCCGTCAACTCAAAATGCCGAAAATTCCGGGAATACAGCAAATACAGGAAACCCTACCCAAACTTCTGCTCCTCAAAACTCTTCCGAAAATGTCTCTCATAATTCGGGAACGGAAAACGCCCCCGGAAACTCGGCTCAATCCACCCTCCCGGAAAACACCCACCACGCTTCAACTGCGGGAAACACTCCGTTACCCGACTTCACACCCGAAAAGTTAGTGGAAGTGGTTTCAACCGGTGTATCGGATTTACCCGAAGCCGCTAATCCCGAACAATCAAACCAAGAGAAACCTGCCGAACAAGCCGCCCCGGTAGGCTCGGCATTGGAAGAATTGACATCGTTCATACAAAGGAATATAAATCATTCGGCATTGAAAACGCTGGACAGCTACAACGCTTCAAACCTGCTCCAGAGTTTGATTAACGCGCCGGGGGTTTATACACCGCTCTCGCATTTCATTATTCCGTTACAAATCGGCGATGCGCGTGCTTTCGGCGAATTGTGGGTCGATAACGAGGACAAAGGTGGCGGAGCGGCTTCACCGCAAGATAGGAATCATCATCTGTTCTTGACTTTCGAAATAGAATCGGTCGGCAGATTCGAGACCGATTTGTATGCACACGGAACACAAGTCAGTTTAGCAGTACTCCACCCGGCGGGATTTTCCGGCGAAATGCGTGAGTTAAAAGAAAAAATCAATCGAATAATCGCCTCAACCGATTACACCGTGAAAGAATTCCAGACCGGCGTTCTACGTGAACCGCACGATTTGACACAGATTTTCCCGCGGATTTCCGAAAAACGTACAGGTTTAGATATAGTAGTGTAATTATCAGAAGTAATATACAAAGGAGAAAATCCCCATGCAAGAAAAAGAATCAAAAAAAGGCAACTATGCGCAGAAATCTGCCGTTGCACTGAAATACAATCCCGATTTAAACTATGCACCGGTGGTCGTAGCCGCGGGATTGGGACACCTCGCCCAAAAAATCGTAAACATCGCCGACGAAAACGGTGTGCCTGTCTATCGGGACGATTCGGCGGCGGCATTGCTTGTAATGCTTAATTCCGGTGCACAGATTCCACCGCAATTGTATTCTATTGTAGCTGCGATTTACGCAGAAGTAGTACTGAGTTCTAATCGTTACGAGAAAAAGCACGATAAGTAAATTTAACCAAAAAACCACCACAATTAGTTGACTAAGTATACATTTTCTCAACATATTGTGCTATCACAATATATAGATAATTGTCGAATATTGAAATATTACCCTAAAAAAGCCCAAATTCTAGCCCTTCCTGTCACGACAAAGTTTTTTTATTTTGTAAAAAACTATTGCATATTCAAAATTAATGTGTTAATATAGCAATTACAAGAAAAAAGAAAAACTAAAAATGGGAGGTCGAAATGACAAAGAAACAAATCAGGGTTCTCATCGGAGATGACAGCATCGAATCGGGAATGGCATGGGCGCGTTCATTAATGGCGAAAGGGATGTACGCAATCACACGGCAGAAAAACGGGCGGATTCTTCTTGATACAATAAGAAACGACAGGTTCGACGTTGTAGTAATGGAAGCTAAAATGCCGGAACTGGACGCGGTATCTTTAATCAGCGAAATCAATGACAGGGTAGACTATTCGCCGGCAATTATAGTGATTGCCAACTATGATTCACCGCAAACCGAACGTGAAGTCATGGAAGCAGGCGCGAAATACTACATGGTCAAGCCGTTTGAGGCGAATGTGCTGTCGGTGAAAATCGAGAACATTCTCAAGGCGGGGGTACAACCGGTATCAGGTCAGTTAAATCTGAAAAACGTTTCATACAACATACATGAAACCGTACCCGACAATATTGAATATGTTGTCACCGATATAATCCACCAAATCGGAATACCCGCCCACATAAAAGGCTACCATTATCTTCGGACGGCGATTCTTTTGGCGGTAGACGACGGCGAGATGATAAACTGCATCACTAAACTGCTTTATCCCACCGTCGCGAAACAATACAGCACCACATCTTCACGGGTGGAACGTGCAATCCGTCACGCAATCGAAATCGCGTGGGACAGGGGCAACGTTGATACCCTTAACGGATTCTTCGGGTACACTATTCACACAGCGAAAGGCAAGCCCACCAATTCGGAATTTATCGCACTGATTGCCGATAAGCTGAAACTCAAATTCAAAGGCACCTCCAACAATCTGCCGACATATCACGTTTAAAGATTGTATATCATTTTTCTTCGAAAAATGATATACCGAAGTGCCAATCATAAAACCCACTTCATCAAGCATATACTTTATGTATTATGATGAAGTGGGTTTTTTCCGCTCTGATTCTGTCGGCGATTATTTTTGCGGCGGTTTCGGGCGATATATCGAACGTCTCGGAAGCGGCACTACGCGAAAGTTCAAACGCTGTCACCCTTGCAATCAGTTTAGCGGGGGTTATTTGCCTATGGTCGGGAATTATGCGGGTCGCGCAGAAGGCAGGCATTACCGAAATGCTCGCCTCTGCTTTTCGTCCGGTACTATCCCGGCTTTTTCGCGGAATCAACGCTAAAGGCAAAGCAATGCAGTACATTGTCCTGAACCTCACGGCGAATCTGCTCGGTCTCGGAAATGCTTCCACCCCTTTCGGGATTGCCGCCATGAAAGAACTCGAACGGGAAGAAGGTTCGAGCGTTTACGCCACCGACAACATGATTCTGTTCGTTGTGATGAATACCGCTTCCCTACAGTTAATTCCGACCACGGTAGCCGCACTGCGCCTGAAAAACGGTTCTGCTGACCCAATGGAGATTCTGCCTGCAGTCTGGATTGTTTCGTCATTGACCCTCATAACAGTTGTGATTATCACGAAATCCCTGTCGAAACTCACCCGGGTGAGAGGGGGCGAGCAAATTTGAACATAGCTGATTTCGCGGTACCGACTATTTTCACCTTCGTGATTATATTCGCGCTTTGCAAGAAAGTAGATGTATTCGGTGAGTTCACCGCCGGCGTGAAAGAGGGTCTGCAAACCGTCCTTGACGTGTTCCCCGCGCTGTTTGCGTTGGTGTTAAGCGTGGGAATGTTCCGCGCCTCCGGCGGAGCGGCGATGTTGAGCGGTGCAATCGCCCCGCTGACCGATTTAATCGGATTCCCGCGGGAAGCTATTCCGTTGATGCTTCTGCGACCGCTTTCGGGGAGTGGGGCGACCGCCGTCTACGAGGGGATTCTGTCGGATGTAGGCCCGGATTCTTTTGCGGGACGGGTTTCAAGCGTAATGCTCGGCAGTTCGGAAACGACGTTCTATGTAATTGCGATGTATTTCTCGGCAACGAAAGTGAAGAAAACCCGCCACACGCTTCCGTCTGCCTTGAGCGGCGACGTTCTCATTTGCGTGTTAAGCGGATTCATCGTAGGACTGCTTTTTAAAGCATAGCCCCCATTCTTTAGGGAGCGTAGCAGGGTCTCCCTGCGAAGCGACAGGGGGTTTGGGGGAGAATCCCCCATTTCAAAAAGGTGGATAATGGGAATTGAACCCATGACCTCCAGAGCCACAATCTGGCGCGCTAGCCAACTGCGCTATACCCACCATAGAAACGTCACATACCAAGCTCACCTGCTCGACGGCGAAGCCGCCGACCCGCGAGCCCTTGTTCTGCTTTTTGCTTCGTCAAGCTCACCTGCTCGACGGCGAAGCC
>WRKZ01000014.1 GCA_009777835.1 Oscillospiraceae bacterium
CTAACATTGAGTTGATGCAGAAACAGCAGCGGGAGTTCGGTGCGGAATTGGTGTGCCTGTCAAGTGTGAATCCTGAGATGTTGTGTCGGTTGGCGGCAATCCCCGATTGTACCGTCGTTAATGCCATAGTCGGAAGTGCGGGGTTGAAACCCACCCTTGCCGCGCTTGAAGCGGGGAATCCCGTCGCACTCGCGAATAAAGAAACATTGGTCGCCGGGGGGGAGCTTGTTATGGAGCTTTCTCGGAGAAAAAGAGTCCCGGTTATCCCGGTTGACAGCGAACATTCGGCGATTTTTCAGTGCCTTTCGGGTAGTTCGGAAAGTCGCAACCGAGATATTCATAAGATTATTCTCACTGCTTCGGGCGGGGCGTTTTTCGGTTATACGAATGAGCAATTGAAGACAGTCACAAGAGAGCAGGCACTCCGTCACCCGAATTGGAGTATGGGGGCGAAAATTACGGTTGATTCGGCAACCTTGATGAATAAGGGGTTGGAGTTAATCGAGGCTATGCACCTGTTTGACCTGGATGAGTCGAAAATTGAAGTGGTGGTTCACCCTCAGAGTGTGATTCATTCGGCGGTGGAATTCACAGACGGTTCGATTATAGCGCAAATGGCTGTCCCCGATATGCGGTTGCCTATTCAATATGCGTTGACGTATCCCGAACGCTTACCTTCTGATTGTCGGCGACTGTCACTGACCGAAGTGGGGAACATGACTTTTCATGAGCCTGACTGTGACGTGTTTAGGCTGTTGGCACTGGCACGAAAAGCCGCTCGTCTCGGCGGGAACGCACCGTGTATTCTTAATGCGGCGAATGAAGCGGCGGTAACGCTTTTTCTTGAGGGGGAAATTGCTTTTCATGAAATCCCCCTTGTTGTGGAATCGGCGTTTAATAAAATCGAAAAAGTCAAGAATATAAGTCTTGAGATTATAGAACATACCGAAAAATTGATTAAGGAGATTGTGGTTTGACTATTGTAATTGCGATTCTTGCTTTGTGTACCATCATTTTAATACACGAATTGGGGCATTTCGGGGCGGCGAAGCTGTTTAAGATGAAGGTCTACCAGTTCAATCTGGGAATGGGGCCTATTCTTCTGAAGAAAAAGTGGAAAGAGACCCAGTACGCGCTCCGTATGTTTCCGATTGGCGGTTCTTGTATGCTCGGCGAAGATGAAGAACCGGGTGATGACCCGCGTGAGTTTCGTAATAAGCCGGTCTGGCAGCGAATCATCGTGATTGCGGCGGGTGCAATTCTGAATCTTTTGTTGGGGTTGATTCTCTGTATAATCATTTATAGTATTGAACCGATTCCCACTACGAACATCTCGGTTTTTCGGGAGGCGGCATTCAGCAATACGATAGGCACGCCTTTGCAGGTCGGCGATAAGGTGGTCGAAGTTAACGGCATGAAAATCTTTTCAGTGGACGAAGTCTACTATAAAATGCAAAACTCACTGCTGAAAGAAAACCCCGAAGGCGATATAGCAGTGTATGAATTCGTAGTTATTCGCGATGGGGAGCGTAAAGTCCTCTCTAATGTAGGGTTCGCACCGAGGCGTTATAACTGTTTTCGGATGTGGCTTGATGAAGACGGCACACGGGCTGAGATAAACAGCCCCCTTCCGGAATCTGTCAAACCGCTTTTGACCGCTCGGGGTAATCCGGTGTACTGCAGTTATCGATATTTAGAAACGTTTGACAAACCGCTTTTTTGCGGTGAACCTGCGCATAATTCCCATGGAAATCCTCTGCTTAAAGAAGACGGCAAACCTCGACTTTGCGGGGAAATCGAATATAACGAAAACGGCAATATGATTTACACCTGGGATTTCTCGTTCGAACCTGCCGAGAAGAACATTCCGAACATTTTGAATTATGCGGTGCAGGATTCTATAGGTAAAGGGCGGATTATTTGGCTTTCACTGGTGGATATACTCGGCGGGACGTATGGACTGAACGACCTTTCCGGGCCGGTGGGAATTGCCGCAGTGGTGGACTCCGCAGCGAAACAAGCCGTCGATGTAAAAGAAGTCGTGATGATGATTTTGTCGATTTCGGCGTTTATCACGATTAATCTGGGAATCTTTAACCTTTTGCCTGTTCCTGCTTTGGACGGGGCGAGAATTATTTTCTTGGCGGTGGAGGGGGTCAGGCGAAAGCCGCTTAATCAGAATGTCGAGGCGATGATTCATTTTATCGGATTCGCCCTGTTGATGTTGCTGATGGTATTCGTTATGTTCAATGATGTGCGAAAGTTGATTTTCGGGATATGAGCGGTAGAAAAATCGTAAAGGTCGGGGAGCTTTCGTTCGGTGACGGCAAGATTTATATTCAATCTATGCTGAATGTCCCCCCCGATGACATCAGCGGGAACGTTGAACAGGCGAAACAGCTTGTTCGGGCGGGGTGTGATGTTATACGGGTCGCAGTTCCCGAAATGAAGGATGCTCGGCTGATTAACGCGCTGAAAGAGAATATCAGCGTGCCGGTCGTTGCCGATATTCATTTCGATTACAAAATCGCCGTTGAGTCTGTCAAAGCCGGTGCGGATAAAATCCGGATTAATCCCGGGAATATCGGTGCTCCCGATAGGGTGAAGGCGGTGGTGGATGCGTGTAAGTCGGCGGAAATCCCTATTCGTGTAGGCGTGAACGGCGGTTCTTCCGATGGTGGAATTGTTCGGTCAGCCCTTGAGAATGTTCGCTTGTTGGAGCGGTTGGATTTCGATGATATAGTCGTGTCGGTCAAATCGTCGAGCGTTGTTGAGACTATTTCGGCATATCGGGAGTTGTCGCGGCTTGTCTCGTATCCCCTTCATTTGGGGGTTACAGAAGCGGGAACCCCCAAAATGGGATTGATTAAATCGGCAATCGGAATAGGCTCGCTTTTGTGTGACGGAATCGGCGATACGATTCGCGTGTCGTTGACCGCCGAACCCCTTCGGGAAATCGCCGCGGCGAAGGATATTCTGAAGGCGGTCGGGTTACGAAAAGGAGTAGAAGTCATATCCTGCCCTACCTGCGGGAGATGTAAGATTGACGTGGTTTCGCTTGCGGAAGAGGTCGAGAAGCGAACCCTCGATATAGATAAACCCTTGAAAATCGCAGTTATGGGGTGCGTGGTAAACGGCCCGGGTGAATGTAAAGATGCCGACTTCGGGATTACCGGGGGGAACGGTGAGGGATTGATTTTCAAAAAGGGTGAAATTGTAAGAAAAGTAGAGGAATCGATGCTGATTCCTGTTTTAATGGAGGAACTCGCAACCGATGACAAAGTCGTCAGTTGATGTCGGCTAAAGCCGGCGGTGAAGCAGTATAATACAACGTCGGAAAGGAATGTTTTTATGCCAATATTAGGCGGAATTCTAAACAGTGTACCGTTGCTTGAAAGTATAGCCGGTTCGAAATTGGAGAAAGCGGTTTTCGACAGCAAGAAAAGCGTGTTGAGTCTTTACATAGTTTCCGAAACCGATATAGGCTTTTCGGAATTGACTGCGGCCGAAAACGCCGTGAAATCTTTTCTTGACGTATCGGAAGTCAAAATTATAGCAAGCACTTTAAAAAAAGAAAAGCCGATTGCGGCTTCGGTTCCGGTTTATGATACGTTTCCCGAACCGCCGCCTATGTATGAGTTGCCTCCCGAACCGCCGCCACCTCCGCCGTTTGATTACGGCCCGCCGATTCAAGCCGAGAATGTTGTTACCGTTATAAAGAAAATACCGACGGAAGCAGTGTCTGCGGGCAAGGCCGCAACAAAACGCGAAGCGTCGGGTTCGGCAAATTCGACTTCTGCGGTGGCGGGTGATGTTTTAATGGGGAAGAAAATCACTGCCCCGCCTATTTCGATGGACTCACTTATGCGCAGTGGTGAAGTCGTTGTATCGGGTGAGGTTTTTGCCAAAGATACCCGAACGCTCAAGAATGACAAAACGGTTACGGTGATTAGCTTCACCGATAAGACTTCATCGGCGATTCTCAAATTCTTTACAAGTTCGAAGGCGAAGGTCGATGCCGAGAAGCGAATCACAAAAGGGATGTCGATTTTAGTCCACGGAAAATACGATTACGATGATTTCGAGAAGACGAGCATAATCGAGCCGATTTCGATTATGCAGGTTACTCCTGTCGAGAAATCGGACGATTATGATGGGGAGAAACGGATAGAGCTTCATCTCCACACCAAGATGTCGGATATGGATGCGACCAACACCATATCGGAATACATTAATCGTGCCCATAAATGGGGGCATAAGGCAATCGCGATTACCGACCACGGAAATGTTCAGGCTTTTCCGGAGGCGATGAATACCTACGAGAAAATTCTCAAATCTAATCCGGATACCGATTTTAAGATTGTATATGGGGTAGAAGCCTACTTCGTCAATGATGGCAATCCGCTTATTTCAGAGGGCGGGGGCTTCCCGCTTTCGGGTGAATTCGTTGTTGTAGACGTGGAAACAACGGGACTGAGTCCCGCCGATAATCGTCTTACCCAAATAGGTGCGGTTAAAATCAAGAACATGGAGATTGTCGAGGAATTTTCGACCCTTGTGAATCCGGGAATGGTAATTCCCGATGAGGTGATTAAACTTAACGGAATTACTGATGATATGGTTCGTGATGCACCGTATGAAGACGAGGCATTTCGTATGTTTATGGCGTTTTGCGGCGGTTGTAAGTGCCTTGTCGCTCATAATGCCCCGTTTGATATGGGATTTTTACGTTCGGGGTTGGAGCGTTGCGGAATCAATCATGATTTCGCCGCAATTGATACGCTTGCACTGAGCCGTGCTGCTGTCCCAGAAAGGAAGAGCCATAAGCTGAATCTCATGGTTGAGCATTATAAACTCGGCGATTTTGAACATCATCGCGCGTTAGATGACGCACGGGTTACGGCGTTGCTGTTTATGAGAATCGTTTCCGATGCGGCAAAAGGCAGGAATTTGGAGAGAATCGCTGATTTGAACACGGCTTTCGGTGGAGTTGATATAAAGAAATCCAAGTATTTCCATATTATTATTTTGGTTCAAAATAAAATCGGGTTGAAAAACCTTTATAAGCTGATTTCGTATTCGAATCTGCATTATTTTTACACTAAACCCAGGATTCCGTTGTCTGAACTCGTTAAGCACAGGGAGGGGCTTTTGCTCGGTTCTGCTTGTGAGCAAGGGGAGTTGTTTCAGGCGGTCTTGAAGGGCAGGTCAAAGCAGGATTTATGCGAAATCGCGAAACTTTATGATTTTCTTGAGATTCAGCCGATAGGGAACAATTCGTTCTTGGTGCGAAACGGCGAAGTCGCTTCTGAGTTGAATTTGCAGGTGTTCAACAAGAAAATCTACGAATTGGGTAAAGAACTCGGCAAACCGGTAGTCGCTACCGGAGATGTTCATTTTATGCAAGCCGACGATTCGATTTTCCGTGAAATTCTTCAAACAGGGCAGGGGTACAAAGATGCGGACAATCAAGCACCGCTGTTTTTCAGGACTACCGCAGAAATGCTCGCCGAATTCGACTATTTGGGTGAAGAGTCGGCGCGGGAGGTCGTTATCGAGAATCCCCTCAAAGTTGTGGATTTAATCGAACAGGTAAGACCGATTCCGAAAGGCGAATATCGTCCGTATATCGAAGGTGCGGAAGAAGAGCTCGAACGGCTCTGTCGAAGCCGTGCGAAAGAACTTTACGGCGAGTCGCTTCATAAAATCATTTCCGACCGCATGGAGAAGGAACTCCACTCGATTATCAAACACAAGTTTTCGGTGCTTTATATAATAGCGCAGAAACTCGTCAAAAAGTCGGAAGAAGACGGGTATCTGGTAGGTTCGAGGGGGTCGGTGGGCTCATCGTTTGCGGCGACTTTGCTCGGCATTTCCGAGGTTAATCCGCTCCCGCCTCATTATCGCTGTCCGGGGTGCAGATTTACCGAATTCGCTTCCGAAATAGGCAGTAACGCCGGTTCGGGGTTCGATTTGCCCGAAAAGTCATGTCCCGAATGTGGCGCGAAACTGGTCGGAGACGGTCATGATATTCCTTTTGAGACGTTCCTGGGCTTCGATGGGGATAAAGCCCCCGATATTGACTTGAACTTCAGCGGGGAGTATCAGTCGCAGGCACACAGATATACCGAAGAGCTTTTCGGGAAAGAATACGTGTTCAAAGCCGGAACTATTTCGGCGATTCAAGATAAGACTGCTTTCGGATTCGTCAAGAAGTTTGCCGAAGGCAGAGGGATTACCTTTAACAAAGCCGAAATCAATCGTCTTGTTGCCGGATGTGTGGGGGTTAAACGGACTACGTCGCAGCACCCGGGCGGAATGTTGGTCGTCCCTACCGGTTATGAAGTCTATGACTTTACCCCGATTCAACACCCTGCCGATAAGTCGGAGAATGAACTGATTACCACCCACTTCGATTATCGGGCGTTGCACGACACGATAACAAAGTTGGACGAGTTGGGGCATGACGTTCCGACACTGTATAAGCATCTGTCCGACATGACCGGAATCAAGATTTCCGATGTGCCGACCTCCGATAAGCAGGTGATGCGGTTGTTTACTTCGACTGAGCCGTTGAATTTGTCTCAGAATGAGCCGATGTTCCAGACCGGGACGTACGGTCTGCCTGAAATGGGTACCCCTTTCGTTATTCAGATGCTGAAGGAAGCCAAGCCTGAGACCTTCTCGGATTTATTGCAGATTTCCGGGCTTTCACACGGGACGGACGTTTGGCTTGGCAATGCGCGGGATTTGATTACGTCGGGCAAACTCACCATTTCCGAAGTAATCGGGACACGAGATAACATCATGGTTTACCTTATTCATAAAAATATGGAGCCTAAACTGGCATTCAAAATTACCGAAATCACCCGAAAGGGCGGGGCAACGAAGTTCTTTGATGATGAGATTTATGAAGCCTTCAAAAAGTGTGAGATTCCCGACTGGTACGTCGAATCTTGTAAGAAAATCAAGTATATGTTCCCGAAAGCGCACGCCGCCGCATACGTCACCGGTGCGGTAAAGTTGGGTTGGTTTAAGGTATATCACCCGAAAGAGTTTTATGCCGCAGCACTCATGCGGCATACCGAGAATATCGATGCGCCGGTGGTGGTTAAGGGGAAAGAAGCGGTAAAGAAACGATTATTGGGGATTCAGTCGGCGCAGGAAAAGAGTCCGAAAGAGTCCGGGGTGTATGATGCGTTGCTGATGGTGTATGAGGCTCAACTGCGCGGGATTGAGTTGCTACCCGCTTTTTACAAGACTTCTCATCCGACGCGCTATATAATTGAAGGGGATTCGTTGCGGTTGCCGTATGCGTCGGTCGAGGGGTGCGGCGAAAACGCGGCGAGACGATTGTATGAGGTTGTTCAAAGCGGTGATTTTATCTGCGTGGACGACATTCAATCGAAGTCGGGGCTGAATAAAACGGTACTGGAGAAACTTGTCGGGACGGGATTTTTCGGGGAATTACCGCAATCCGCCCAGATTTCTTTATTTGATTTATGAAAAGCGTAAAAAAACTGTTTACTTTCGTTTGAAAATATGTTATCATTGTATTTAGGAACGTCAACGTCTTAAATGTTAGGGAATGTGCGCATGAGATTAACCGAATGGATTACCGTGGGGCGCGAGGAAAATGAAGCCCTTGACATAGTTTTGCAGGTCGTCCGCCTTTTGCGTGAAACCGGCGAAGGGAGGGGGATGATTTCACCCGCTCTGTATGAGGTTGATTTCGCTAATAACGTGACCTTTGTGGGCAACGATAACCCGATTCGTTATTCGGAAGAGTTTGCTGAGTTGCATGAATCTTTTCGTGCACCCGAAACCGCCGCACATTCTTTAAACAGTTCAAACAATTCAAACAGCACGAACAATTCCGGCGATAGTTCACCTGCCGAAAAGCGCGACATTTTCTCTTTGGGATTGTTGATGTATTATCTGCTCAATCGTGAAATCTGCAGTGTAGACCGACAAACGTCGGCTTTCGGAAACATTTTTTCACGCGGGTGGAAGAAGAATACCGCTCCTTCCGCCGCTATGGCAGAAGATTCCGGGGTAATTTCGGTTTTGATGGAGCGTATGACGGCATATAATCCCGAGTCTCGACCGCTTTTGAAAGAGGTTTTGACGGTTCTGGGTACGAATATATGCAAGTTCGGGATTGTCCCCGTGAATGTCTTGACAGGAGAGAGATATGCCCCGATTAATCGCTCTTTCGCCGGGAATGAAGTTTATAAGTTCACCCCTGAAAAAGAGTACGTGTTTAATGCCGCGACTATAACCCCGCTTTCGTGTCAGCCTATGTTAATCCCGTTCAGACTGGTTCAAAAACAGTATATTCTTGATGTTGCTTACGGGGCTGAAGGTCGTTGGGTTCATTCGGAAAAAAGCGGGAACAGCGAGAATTCATCCGATAAACCGCCTGAAGAATCCGAAGCGGCGGTTGATAAAGCGACAGCGGCGTTGTATTTTTGCGATAACGTTTACGGGCTTAAGGGGGATTCGCTCTTCTGCGAGACCGATGGTTATACTTATGAGATGGGGTTTTACGAGTACTTACGCAAAGACGAAAACAAGCGAATCAGCATCGTGAGGGAGGGTTCGATTGCCGTACCGGAACGATTGGAAGCGCGGATTCTGTCAATTCTGCGGGAACGCTCCAAGACGATTAACGATTTATTTTGCGTTGCCGTTTACGGAAATCTGAATTCGCAGGTGATTAAAGCCGTGAATGATATGCTTCCGGAGGCGATTCACATTTACCGACTGGATGATGAGGCTTTGCTCAAAGGTGCGAGACTTTATTTGGAATCGCTTGAATCAAACGCACCGGAAGCGACTATTACTGCTACTTCGTGAAATTTCATAAAACCTATAAAATCTGAAGAAATTGAATCAAAAATACTTAATAAAATATCGGGAGGTAACGCATGAAGTATGATGTGTTTATGAGGACGCGGACATTCGACCGTGAGTATGAGTGGGTGAACAGACCCGACTATATGTCAACGAGTGGGTTTGCCGCTTGCAAAAGCATAATCGCGCTTTGCGAGAACGAACTTTTCGACAACTTGAGCTGGGAAGACTGGTATTCCAACTTCTATTATTTGAGAATGAGTGAGTGTTGCGTGTTAGCGCGGGTTGCTAAAACGCAGTACATTGATTCCGACCGGCAGAAAATCATTTCGTTCGAGGGGGTGTCGGTTAGGCCTGAAAACGAGAAACAATTGTTCTATCAAATTCCTAACTTGATTAATGAAATGCTTCCCCCGGGGAGGAGTTTCAGGGCATTGTTGGAAGAAAACGGTGAAATGTCCGATGAGTTTGAGTTTGAGCCTGTTTTAGACCCATTCGACGGGTTGAACATCCCGCGGGAGGTGCATCCAGATGTGAAAAACAACGATGCATTCAAGAATTTGATGAAGTTTACGGCATTCGCCGAGCAACCGTCGGCATTTATATTCGGTAGGAATGCGCGGGACTTTTCGGGGTTCGTTGATTTGCAGAAACTCGGTATCGAATATATCTTCGATTACACAAACCCCGATTCACCCAATGTGGACGAAAACGCGTTCAATGACAATTATATCCCTATTGTCTGTGAATATAAAGCACCTGTTCCCACCGGGAGCGATAAGGTCGCCATCAAACTCCTTGTAAAAGAAAACGGCGAAAATTCTTACAAATACAGATGGGAAGCTAAACCGTGGGATTCCAGTGTGTCGGAGAGTAATCGTGCGCGGTATGTTTCGAAGTATTATGAAATCGGTGACAGGGTTTCACTTGCTAAGTTGGAGCTTCAGAAGGAATCAATGAAGAAGTTTCTGTTAGATAAAGGGTGGAGCAAACAGCAGTTCGGTTTGCGGTTTGAACGTGACACCTTCAATCGGGAGGTTCGTTGATTTTGAGTAGTGTTATATATGGGGTTGCGCCCCGATTTTCAGTGCCGAAAAGGGAGGAAATGGAATGAGTGTTTTCGAAATTAAGCGTGAAATCTTCTATATCAAACACTCGGAAGAGTCTAAGTCGCTGAACGGTTTACCTTCTTACAGTGCGGTTCGCCCGGAAGCAATGGGCGATGAAGATTTCGATTCTATGTTGAATTTCTTCAAGAAGATTATTGATGAAACAAAACTCGACGGTGTTCGATATGCCGACGATACGTTGTTGCGTCATAATCTTAACTTCTTTTGCTTGAACACGGGTACGCTTTTGTTCAAAGTGGTTGAGTGCCCTAAACTCTATGGTTGCGGTATACCCGAACTTTACGGCTTTTTTACCCCGCTTGCGGAAGTCCGTTCGACGTGGCTTGAAATCGATAAGCTGTGTTATTTGCTGAATTTAGAAATCCCCGGGAGCGCGAAGAATGAGTTGTTGAATCCTAATATGCTCATGTATTTGGAGGTTGATGACCTTGTTCACGAACAGCCGGTGTATCGGACTTCTTTGAGAAAAATGACACGGGATATGTTGGACTCGGCTTTTCCGCGTAACGTCGCTTTGACTTCTATCCCGCAGGAGTTTTACCCGCAGGGCGTGAAACTCTACAAAAACGGTATGGGTGTGGAAAAAACCGATGGTGTTTCCATGAAAGTCTTGGTTGAATTCGATGAACAACATATCGAGTTATCGGTTAAAAAGTGTACAGAACCGCTTAAGAGTGCGCAGTTAGCAAGCGTTGCCGCCGAAGACGAGGAAGTTAAGGGAAAACGATTCGGATTCGGAAAGCGTAAGGATACATCTCAGGCTAAAGCGATTAAACAGTGGCGTTACGATTATACTCATGACGGTCAACGCCAGAGTGAGAACTGTGACTTCATTATTTTAGGCAAGTCGTTTGAGTTTTCGCCGGTTACGGATACGTTTAACGCACATATAGGAAAAGTCGGCGATAACGTGGATAAACTCCCCTGGGTGAACAGTGCGCGGGTCGCAAATAACAATCCGCCACCTCCACCACCTCCTCCGCCGCCGCTCCCGAAAAAGAAGCCTGCCCCTGCTCCTAAAGCAGTTGCGCCCGAACCTATGGCAAGTGTTCCCGAACCTGTAAAATCCGCACCGCCGATTGCGACTTCTCCGCCGATTTCTGCTCCCGAGCCGACTTTCGAACCTGCAACCGGGTCGAAAAAGAAGAAGACCGCTCCATTGGTTGCGCCTATGAATGAAATGGAAATGGTTTCGGTTAAACCTAAAGGGCCTGCAAGGTCGAGATTTGGTGCGCCGCCTTCTGTTGACGAACCTAAAGCGAAGATGGGGGGGAAAGTTCATCCGTTGCTCGCACAGGCACAAGAGAGGGAAGGCGGGAGAGTGCCGCCGCGTTCCGCGCCTCCTGCGAGGGGTGAAGTTACTCGTCCGAGGTCGGACTCTGCCGCACCCGCCGCAGGAAGGTCGAGATTCGGTTCTGCTCCACCCGCTGATGAGCCTAAATCAAGAATCGGGGTTAAAGTCCATCCGTTGCTTGCGCAAGCTCAAGAGAGGGAAGTCGGTGCAGCCCGACCGCCGGTTCCGAGAGGGAGAGAAATCGAGCCGCACAGAGCCGCACCTTCTAATACGGGGAGGTCGAGGTTTGGTGCGCCCGAAAAGTCCGCACCGCCGCCGCGAAGCAGATTCGCACCTATCGAAGACGAACCCGAAACCGAAACGTTTGGATTTGCCGAAATGCCGGGTCTGCCCGAGCCTAATGAAATTACTGAAATCGATGAAATTACTGAAATCGACGAATTTGAAGAAACAGACGTAGACCCGGTTGCTGAAATGCCTTCAATGCCGGCAATGCCGTCACTTCCTCCGAGACAGAAAAAGCCCGAACCGATTCAAGAGCCGGAAGAAACGGAAGAAGTAGATGACTTCGCTGATATATCTGATTTGATGATTCAAACGCCCGAACAGGCTGATGAAGATGGTTACGATGAATTCGATACGAAAACTTCTTTTGAAGATGATGATTTTGCTGATTTGATGATTCAAAAAGAAGTCGAAGAAGAGCCGGAAGAACCTCAAGAAGAATTCGCCGACATTTCGGATGCGATTCATGCGTTGGAAGCTGAATTCGCACCGGAAGAACCGCAAGAGGAAGTCGAAGAAGAAATTTACGAAGAATCGCAAGAAGAATCACATGAAGAAGCCGAAGAAGTCTATGAAGAGACTGAAGACGTTTTTGAAAACGCTGAAGAAGATGATGAATTCGCAGATATATCCGACGCACTCCATGCGTTAGAGGCTGAGTTCAAGCCCGAACCGGAAGAAATCGAAGAAGAATCGGGATTTGAGCCGATGGAAGAGTCCGACGAAACGGAAGATGATTTTTCCGATATGTCATCTTTGTTGCAATCGTTCGACTCCGAATCCGAGGAATCCGATTCTGATATTGAGTTTGAATCGGATACCGAAATAGTGATTGAGGCAGAATCGGAATCCGAACAAGAAGAAGACGAGTTCGCTGATTTCTTTGATTTGTTGCAATCTCCCGAACAGGAAGAGGAATCCGAACCCGAACAAGAAGACGAGTTTGCGTATTTCTCCGATTTAACCACCCCCGCGGTGGCGAAGCCCGCTCCTGTGGCGAAACCCGCTCCTGTGGCGAAACCCACTCCTGTGGCGAAACCCTCTCCTGTGGCGAAACCTGCTCCTGTGGCGAAGCCCGCACCTGTAGCGAAACCCACTCCTGTAGCGAAACCCGCTCCTGCGGCGAAACCCGCTCCTGTAGCGAAGCCTGTTCCTGTGGCGAAGCCCACTCCTGTAGTGAAAGAACCCGAAATATTTTCGGAAATTGAAGAAATCCAAGAAGCACCTGAAGTCCAAGTAGTTCCGGAAGCGGCGGTAGCAGCCACTCCCGAACAAGTGCAACCTGCGGCGTATTCTCCGCCCCCTTCCGATTATGCAGCGCAGCCGCCGGGATTCGCACCTCCGCAATATCCTCAACATCCCCAACATCCGCAGTATCCACCTCAGGGAGGAGTCCCGGGCTATCCCCCGGGCTATCCGTATCCTCAACCTCCCGCTTATCCGTACGCACCGGCATATGCACCGCCGCCGCCGCCCGGTTACGGATATGCACCGGTCGCACCTCCTCCGCCGGGATATGGGTATGCACCGATTCCCGCACAGGAAGCCGCGCCTAATCCGGCTAAACCGAAGAGTGAAAAGACCGATGGATTCTTCAATTCTGATGAGTCAGAGTCGGACGTTGCACCGCCGAAGAAAAAAGAATCAAATAAGATTAAGCCGGCGGTAGTTCCGCAGAAAAACCTCGCAGGGGAAATTCAATCATCGTCGGGCGTGTGGGGAGCATCGGAGACCGAGTTGCTTAAGGATTCCAGTACCCAAGGCGAAATGAAGGCGGTTATTCGCAAGAAGAAGACAAAGGGTGTAAATCCTATGTTGGAAATGTATTATCAGAATTTGGCAAAGTCTCAAAATAATCAAGGAAGTAATCAAGATGAGGAAGAAGCCGATTAAGAGCGAACACTCGCTTAACGGGCTTGTTCCGAAGGGGGTTTATACCCCGGGAAAGGAATATTAACAATGAAAACCATTATAACTTCAAAAAAAGTACAGGTAGGGCAGTCGTTTACCGATTATGCCGAGAAAAAACTGTCAAAAAAATTGGACAGATTCTTCGGGGAGGATGCTGAAGTGTTGGTGACGGTTTCATCGGTTCGTGAGATGATTATAGTCGAGCTTACGCTCAAATACGGAAACTTGATTTTCCGTGCTGAGCAAAAAGCCGCCGACAAGAACGAAGCACTTGATTCTTGCGTTGATAAGATTATCCGTCAAATCAGGAAGAATAAGACCAAGGTAGAAAAACGTCTCCATGTTTCGGCTTTTGCGGAAGCTGATTTCGACACGCCGGAAGTTGAAGAGCAAAACTACACGGTCGAGCGGACGAAGAGATGGGTTTTGAACCCTATGAACGTTGATGAGGCGATTCTGCAGATGGGTTTGTTGGGTCACAACTTCTTCATGTTTATGAATGGTGAGACCGGGGAAGTCAACCTCGTTTATAAGAGAGAAGATGGCGGAATCGCAGTGATTGAAGCAGTCAATGCCTGATTTTAAAAATATTCGTGTATTTTTCTCGAAGTGCGGCAATGCGAAGTATATCTCACATCTCGATTTGTATCGTGCTATGAGCAGAGCGGTGAAACGCTCGGCAATCCCTGCATGGATTACCGAGGGGTTCAATCCGCACGTGTATATGACTTTTGCGTTGCCGTTAGCTTTGGGAATTGAAGGCGGTAAAGAATCGGTGGATTTGCGGATTACCGAAGATGTCGGTTTCGATGAACTTTCCGAACGGTTGGATTCATCCATGCCTCCGGGGTTGAGGGTTCTGCAGATTGATGAGCCGTTCAGGAAAGCCGCCGAAATCAAAAAAGCCGGGTATGCGATTTGCGGCGGGGGTGTTCTTCTTGAGGAGTATCTTCACCGCCCTGAAATCAAAATCGAGAAGAAGACTAAACGCAGTTGCCAAATCATCGATGTGAAGCCGTTTATGGAATGGGATAACGGGGTTATGACTCTTCCCGCAGGGAATGAACTCAATATTAATCCGTGGAATCTGCTGAACAGTTTGGATGGGGTCGAAGTCACCGGGATTAAAAGGGTTGCGATTTTGTGTTCCGATGGAGAGGAATTCAGGTAGGTAGCGTTTCAGACAGATTTTGAATAGACTGTCGGTATCAAGAAGATTGAGAGAAAGGAATAGATTAATGAAAAAAACTGTTTTTATAGTGGACGATAACGAGACGAATTTGTTTCGAACCAGGGAGGCTTTGAGGGAATATTACAGAGTCATGACTTTGCCTTCTGCGGCGAAGTTGTTTGCTTTGCTTGAAAAGGTTGTCCCGGATTTGATTCTGCTGGATATAAAAATGCCGGACGTTGACGGTTTTGAGGTTTTGGAAAGACTGAAAAGCAATCCCTCTTATGCCGACATTCCGGTTATATTTTTGACCAACGTCTCGGAAGAAGACGTGGAATCGGAGGGTTTCCGTCTCGGCGCGGTGGATTTCATCACGAAACCGTTTTCCCCGTCGGTGTTGTTTAACCGGGTGAAGACTCATCTTAATATTGATGAGCTTATTCGAGAGAGAACGTCCGAGCTTGAACACCAAAACGAACGTCTTCGTCATTTGCAGAACAGTATTCTGTACGTGGTAGCCGACATGGTCGAGAAGAGGGACTTAGCGACCGGAGACCACATCGAGCGGACTACGTCGTATATCAAAATCCTGCTCGACGCAATGTTGGAGCAGGGGGTATACATCGAGGAAATATGCGATATTGATTTTGACTTGTTTGTTGCATCGGCACGGTTGCATGATGTGGGAAAGATTTCTATTTCCGACAGCATTTTGAACAAGCCGGGTAAATTAACCGATGAAGAATTCGATATTATGAAAACCCACGCCCAAGAAGGGGAGTTAATCATTAATAAGATTATTTCCCGCTCTGAAGGCAAAACCTTCCTGCAATACGCGAAAATCTTTGCGGGGTATCATCATGAGCGTTGGGACGGAAAAGGCTATCCTCACGGATTGTCGGGAAAAGATATCCCTTTGCAGGGGCGGATTATGGCACTTGCGGATGTGTATGACGCGCTCGTCAACGCGAGACCTTATAAAAAGCCGTTCTCGCATGATGAAGCGGTCGAAATCATTGTGGAAGGCAAAGGAACTCAGTTCGACCCGTTAATCGTAGATGTTTTTTTTGAGGTACGCGAACAGTTCAAGACAGTGACCGAATCTAATTCTAGAGTAAGTAATTGAGGGATTATGGAAGAAATTCAGAATAAAGAGAAGATTGAGCAGCTTGAAAAAATGCTGTCAGCCACTCGCGAGCAGTTAAGAATTGCTCGCGAGCAGTTGCATGATAAAGAATATGAGTCAATCAAGTACAAATTGGCGAACGATGCCCTTAACATCGCGCTTTGGGACATGGATGTGACGAGCAAGGGCGAAGTCGGCCCGAATAATCGGTTCAACTGGTCGAGTGAGTTTCGGAAGATGTTGGGATTCACCGACGAGAATGATTTCCCGAACGTGCTTTCGAGTTGGAGTGAGTGTATTCACCCCGAGGAGAGGGAAGCTGTCTTGGACACATTCGCTGAGCATTTGTTCGATTACACGGGGAAAACCCCTTACGACATCAAATATCGGATGTTACCCAAAAATAGTGAAGAATACGGGCATTATCATGCGTTGGGGACTACTTTGAGAGATGATGACGGTATGCCGATTAAGACCGCCGGCGCACTTATCGATATAACCGAGAAAGTTCGGCTTGTCGAGAAGATGAGTCATCAAAAGAAGATGCTGTCCTCAATGGAAGAGATGGATGTTATTCTTTTGGCTCAAAAAGAAAAGTCGTTCGATGAAGTCCTGGGTGAAAGCCTGGTTCCCATCGCCGAAGCGTTGCACATAGACCGTATCGATATATATCAGCAGATTGACGGCGATAAAAAACAACGTTTCGGGCAGATTTATCGTTGGTCAAATCGGGAGAACCGTCTTGTCCCCACCGATAAGAACCTGCAGGTTCTTCCGGAAGTAGAGGTAGTCGATTATTGGATTTCGACTCTCGAGAGAGGTGAAGTAATCAACGTAAATATCGGTACGATGAAGGAGAATGAGCGGGAATTCCTGGAGCCGTTGGGGGTGAAGTCATTGCTTACCATCCCTGTAATCATTGATGATGAGTTATGGGGCATGGTTGATTTTCAGGATTTGGAAAATGAACGTCTTTTCGATGATGAAAGCATGGAGTTTCTTGTATCGGTTTCACGGTTGTGCGCTAATGCGATTATCAAGAATAATATAAAAATCAAATTAGATGAGTCTAACCAACGTAACAGATTGATGTTGGATTCCACCCCGATATGCTGCCAGTTATGGAATTCTGCCGGCGAGAAGATAGATTGTAATGAGTCGGCGGTGCGGCTTTTCGGGTTCAAGGACAAGGCAGACTACCTGGAACGGCATAAATTGATAATCCCAAAACATCAGCCGAACGGGGAGTTGTCGGAAGAGAAAATCGCGTCTTACTTTAAAAAGACTTTAGAGGAAGGCAGTTGTGTCTTCGATTGGAATTACCGTATGTTGGACGGAACTTCCATGCTGGCGGAAGCAACCCTTGTAAGGGTGGGTCAAGAAGACGATTATTTCATAGCCGGATATACCCGCGACCTTCGTGAGCATAAAAAGCTGATGGACAAGGTTTATCGGCATGAGCAGGCTATAGTCAGTATGCACGAATTGAACGAACTCCGTTTGGCGAAGTTGCGTCTGGTTATAAAGAGTACTAAAATCGGCTTGTGGGATTTGGAAGTTGTTAATAATGACCCAATCGGCGATGAATATCCGTTCAATTATTCGGATGAGTTTCGTCAGATGCTGGGGTTCACTAATGAGAAGGAATTCCCCAATGTGATTAGGAGTTGGAAGGACCGGATTCACCCTAACGACCGGGATAAAACCTTCGGAGACGTGATAGCGCATTTAAGCGATGTAACCGGAGAAACCCCTTACGACAGTGAGTATCGGTTGCTGAAGAAAAATGGTGAATACGGTTATTTCCGCGCAACGGGAGAGACTTATCGGAAACCCGACGGTACGCCTATCCGAACGGCGGGTGCGTTAATTGATATAACCATGACTAAAAATCTCTTTTCGGAGATTGAGAAGCAGCGTAACGCAGCGGAAGCCGCAAATAAAGCCAAGAGCGATTTCTTAAGCACAATGAGTCATGAAATCCGTACACCGTTGAGCGTGATTATGGGCATTACCGAAATCCGATTGAAGGATAAAGCCCTCGACATTAAGGTGAGGGAAGCGTTCAACAAAATCTATGTCGCCGGGGATTTGCTGTTGGGGATTATTGACGATATACTCGACCTGTCTAAAATTGAGACCGGGAAGTTGGAGTTATTCAACGGTAGCTATGAGGTGGCGAGCCTTGTTTATGATACGGTTCAGTTGAACGTGTTACGAATCGGCAGTAAACCGATTGAGTTCAAACTCCTTGTTGACGAAAAGGTTCCGTTGGTTTTGTTCGGGGATGAATTACGGATAAAGCAGATTCTCAACAATCTTTTGACCAATGCGTTCAAGTATACCGAAGAGGGTCACGTGGAGTTTGCTGTCTCGGCAGAGGAAATCGGCAACGATAAAGTCATGCTTGTTTTGCGGGTGAGTGATACCGGTCACGGCATGACTCAAGAGCAAATCAAGATTTTGTTCGATAAGTTCACGCGGTTCGCACACGGAACGAATCGGACGATAGAGGGTACAGGACTGGGAATGAGCATTACGCTCAACCTTGTAAATATGATGAATGGTGAAATCGATGTTGAGAGCAAACCCGGTGTAGGTTCGACCTTTACGGTGTGTTTGCCGCAGGTGAAGGTCGGGACGGAGGTTCTCGGACAGAAAGTGGTTGAAAATCTGCGAAAAATCCAAAGAAGCGAATTGACGCAGAATAAGAAATCACAGATTGAGTATACGCCGATGCCTTACGGCAGGGTGTTGATAGTTGATGATATAGAAACGAACGTATATGTGGCGCGGGGGCTGCTCTCTCCGTATGAATTGGTGATTGAATCGGTTAACAGCGGGTTCAAGGCACTTGAGCTAATCGTTGAGGGCAATGTCTATGATGTTATATTCATGGATCATATGATGCCCAAAATGGACGGAATCGAAACAACGAGACTCATACGTGAAACGGGTTACAGTGGGCGCATAGTCGCGTTGACGGCGAATGCCGTTACCGGTCAGGCAGCTGTTTTTCTGGAGAATGGGTTCGATGATTTCGTTTCGAAGCCGATTGATACCCATCATCTGGATAATATTCTGAATAAGTTTATTCGGGATGAGCATGTTCATACGGAGGAATCCGCTCCGCCGCCGATAATAATCCGTGATTCCGACGAACCGCAGTTGTTCGAAGCGTTTATTCGTGATGCGTCAAGGTCGATTACCGTGTTGGAGTCGGTCTTGGAAACAATCAATGCCAAACAGAGCATTTCCGAAGAGGAAAAAAGCCTGTACGATACCCATGTACACGGAATGAGGGGCGCGCTCAACAACATCGGAAATACGGTGCTTTCCGGTATAGCCGCCGAATTGGAGTATTCGGCGAAAACAACCCCGCTTGAGTTAAGCGTGAATGAAATCACCGATTTTATTGAGTCGTTGCGGACACAAGTCAATTCGCTTGAAGCGGAGGTTAACGTTGAAGAGGAAGAAAGTGAAAAAGAAATAAACAGGATTTTCTTGCGGGAGAGCCTGAGGGAAATCAAGTCGGCGTGTGACGTGTTTGATGTGGATACCGCTAATGATGTTATAACCCTCTTGCGGGGGAAATCATGGTCACAGGAAACCCGCGAGCTCATCGCTGCGATTGACAGGTGCTTGCTTAACAGCGATTTCGATGAGATTGCCGCAATTATCGAAAACAACGAAAAACAGTAATAAATCTGCTTTGTATTCTCATATAATTAGGACAAGGGTCTCACCGGAACTCTGAAGCCCCTGATTTTCAAATTATAGGAGAATAACATGAACAACGCAGGTCTCTCTACGGCGGAAGCCGAGAAACGCCTCGCCATTGATGGTGAAAATCTTATAGCAAGCTCTAAAAAGGTTAATCCGGCAGGGATTTTTGCCGGACAGTTCAAGGATGCAATGGTGATTATTCTGCTGATTGCCACCGCTGTTTCGGTGACTATGGGAGAGTACTTAGATGCGGCAGCTATAATAACGGTTGTTGTATTGAACGCGATTTTGGGCTTTATTCAGGAGTATCGGGCAGAAAAAACGCTCGAAGCACTGAAAAAGTTGTCTGCACCGAGCGCGTCGGTTTATCGCGACGGAAGAATAGTGCAGCTCGCCGCCGAGAAATTAGTCAGGGGCGATGTAGTCAGGCTTGAATCCGGGGGGAAAATCCCCGCCGATTGTCGGCTTATAAATCCAATGGCGTTCGAGTGTGATGAAGCGTTGCTCACCGGCGAAAGCCTCCCTGTTTCCAAGAGGCACGGCGAACCTTGTTTCATGGGGACGGCGGTCACGCGGGGACATGCTCTGGCTGAGGTTGTCGAGACGGGGCAGTCAACCCAAATGGGACTGATTTCCGGGATGTTGTCCGAGACAGAGGAAGAGCGTACTCCATTGCAGAAAAAGTTAAGCGAACTCGGCAAAATAATCGGGTTGATTTGCTTGATTGTATGCTTTTGCGTAAGCGTTCTGGGGGTTATTCAAGGATATGACTTGTTCGAGATGATGTTCACCGGGATTTCGTTGGCTGTAGCCGCCATTCCGGAGGGATTGCCCGCCGTAGTCACGATTTCGCTTGCGTTGGCGGTCAGGCGAATCTACAAGCAGAAGGCATTGGTAAACAAACTTCATTCGGTTGAAACACTGGGTTGTGCTAACGTAATCTGCACCGACAAGACCGGAACTCTCACTCTCAATAAAATGACGGTGAATCAGGTGTTCAGACTTGACGAATCAAGCGGAGACTTGATTTTCAGGTGTGGGGCGTTGTGTAATAACGCAATTCGGCAGTCGGACGGTTCGTATTTGGGCGACCCTACCGAAATCGCATTGATGACAGTTGCGGAGCAGGCAGCGTTCGTTCCGGGCAGTTCGTATGAACGACTTGACGAAATCCCGTTCGATTCTTCTTCTGCGTTTATGCAGGTGACGGTGAGGAATCCGTCGGGGGCAAAAATCGACTATCTGAAAGGCTCACTTGAAGCTGTTTTGCCTAAATGCGGCGGATTGACAAGTTCCGAGCGCAAGCGGATTCAGGCGGCGTATGACGGTATGACCAAGAAAGCTTTGCGTTGCCTTGCTTTCGCTCATCGGAAGACCGGGGAAGAACAGTTCTCTTTTATAGGAATCCAGGGTATGAGTGACCCGCTTCGCCCCGAAATAAAGAGTGCGGTCAGAAAATGCAAGAAAGCGGGAATACGCGTAATTATGCTCACCGGAGACCACAGGAATACTGCCGTTGAAATCGCGCGGCAGGCGGGGATAGATGAGGTTCATTCGAGAATGACCCCCGCCGATAAGCTTCGTATAGTCCGTGAACTTAAGGCGGAAGGCAACATCGTCGCTATGACCGGTGATGGTGTCAACGAT
Source organism: Oscillospiraceae bacterium (assembly GCA_009777835.1). Classification (GTDB taxonomy): domain Bacteria; phylum Bacillota; class Clostridia; order Oscillospirales; family Ruminococcaceae; genus Ruminiclostridium_E. The sequence continues at coordinate 21,147 of WRKZ01000014.1, forward strand.
GCGCCCGCCGTAAAAGAGGCGGCAATCGGGGTTGCGATGGGAATTCAAGGTACCGACGTGACTAAAGAGGCGGCGCAACTTGTTTTGCTTGACGATAACTTTGCGACTTTGGTCTCGGCGGTAGAGCAGGGAAGAACAATCTACAATAATATCCGCAAATCCATGCGGTATATGCTGTCGAGTAATATCGGTGAAGTTTTGACCATGCTTTTCGCTATGCTGATGGGGTTGCCGGTCGTGCTGATTCCCATTCAGATTCTTTTGATTAATCTCGTCACCGACGGACTCCCCGCAATCGCACTTTCGATGGAACCGTCTACCGATGATATTATGCGGCAACCTCCCCGAAAAGCCGAGGCGAGTATTTTCGCCGGGGGAATGTTCGGCAGTATAATCATACGGGGGTTGACAATCGGGATTTGCACGCTGCTCTCGTTCCGTCTCGTTATGAATCAATACGGACTCGATGCGGGAAGAACCGCAGCTATGGCAACGCTCGGCTTATCGCAGTTGATTTTCGTCTTTGAGTGTAAAGATAAGAATCGTGGGATTTTCAATGCGAAATATTGGGACAATCCGCATTTGGTATTGGCGGTGTTGGCTTCGGCTTCGTTGATTTTTCTATGTTTGATGAGCGGATTGCTCTCCCCCGTATTGCGAACGCTTCCGTTAGAGAGAACAGCGATATTGGCGGTTCTGGTATTTGCGGCGGGTGTCCCGGTGATAAACGGTCTGTGGAAGTTGGTATTCAAGGAGGAATGACGTAGAATTCAGCGGAAATCGGGCGATAAAACAGGAATTCGGGCATTTTATACGATGCCCGAATTATTTTTTTAAAAATTTTTCAAAAAAGCCTTGACAAAATCTTAAAACCGTTATATAATAGTCTACTGTATCATTATGGGTAAATATGCACCATATTAAGGAAGGGAAAAGTATTTTATGGTTAATGTTAAGCCGGTAAAACTGGGTAAAACCACGAGGATGAGCTTTTCGAGAATTGATGAGGTGCTTCCGGTACCGAATCTGATTGAAATCCAGAAAAACTCGTATAACTGGTTCATTAAAGAGGGGATTAAGGATGTCTTTTCGGATGTTTCTCCTATCACAGACTCTAACGGAAAATTGTCACTGAGTTTCATCAACTACCGGATTGACGACAATCCGAAGGACACCATATCAGAATGTAAAGAGCGCGACGTGACCTACGCCGCGCCGCTTAAGGTTCTTGTCCATCTGCGTAACGAAGAAACCGGGGAAGTTATTGAAAACGAGATTTTCATGGGTGACTTCCCGATTATGACCGACTCCGGTACCTTTGTAATTAACGGAGCGGAGCGTGTGATTGTCTCACAACTTGTTCGTTCGCCGGGGGTTTATTTCGGTTTCGATTATGACAAAACCGGTAAGAAGCTGTTCAAGGCTACGGTTATTCCGAACAGGGGTGCGTGGCTTGAATACGAGATGGATTCGAACGATATTTTCTATGTTCGTATAGACAAAAACAGGAAAATCCCTGCTACTTCGCTGATTCGTGCGTTGGGCAAAGGGACTGATGATGTCATTTACGATTTCTTCGGCGAGGATGAACGTTTGGTTCAGACAATTTCACAGAAGGACACTACCAAGAACACAGAAGAAGCGTTGCTTGAAGTCTATAAGAAACTCCGTCCGGGAGAACCGCCTACGGTTGAGACTGCTCAAAACCACCTCGACATGTTGTTTTTTGATGCGAAACGATACGACTTATCCCGTTTCGGAAGATATAAATACAACAAGAAGTTGGGGGTAGCTTCTCGTATAATCGGGCATAAAGCGGGCGAGCCGATTGTTGTTCCGCTTACCGGTGAACTGCTCGTGGAAGAGGGTCAAATTGTCACCCTTGAACAGGCACTCGAAATCGAGCAAGCGGGAATCATGGAGGTTATTCTTGACGTTGGCGGAAAACCGGTCAAGGTTGTCGGAAATGGCATGGTTGATATAAAACCGTACCTCCCGGCGAGTATTAATCCCGAGGATTACGGTCTGGTTGAGAAGGTATCGTTCCCGGTATTGCGAACGATTCTTGAGACGGCAGACACCGAGGAAGAAATCATCGAGGGGCTTAAGTCGAAGGCGGCGCAGCTTGTTTCGCGTCATATCACGCTTGACGATATATTCGCATCGATGAGTTACTTCTGCAATCTCTGCGAAGGGGTGGGAAACACCGACGATATCGACCATTTGGGCAACCGCCGAATCCGTTCTGTGGGTGAGCTATTGCAGAATCAGTTGCGGATTGGTTTCGCGCGGATGGAACGTGTGATTAAGGAGAGAATGGGGCTTCAGGTTCAAGACGTTGATAATAAAGTTTCTCCTAACTCGCTCATAAATATTCGCCCGGTGGTGGCTTCAATTAAAGAATTTTTCGGTTCATCGCCGTTGTCGCAGTTTATGGACCAGAACAATCCGTTGGCGGAATTGACGCATAAACGCCGACTTTCGGCATTAGGGCCCGGAGGGTTGTCGCGTGAACGTGCGGGGTTTGAAGTGCGTGACGTTCACTATTCTCACTACGGGAGAATGTGTCCGATTGAAACGCCGGAAGGCCCGAACATCGGTTTGATTTCTTATCTGGCATCATTTGCTAAAATCAATCAGTACGGATTTATCGAGGCACCTTACAGGAAGGTTGATAAAGCAAGCGGAAAAGTCATGGATGAGGTGGTTTACATGACCGCCGATGTGGAGGATATTTATAAAATCGCGCAGGCTAACGAGTTGTTGGACGAGGAAGGCAGATTCGTTCGGGCGCGGGTTACGGGTCGTTATCGAGACGAGATTCTTGAAGTTAGCCGGAAAGAAGTCGATTACATGGACGTTTCGCCTAAAATGGTGGTTTCCGTGGCGACTGCGATGATTCCGTTCCTCGAAAACGATGATGCTAACCGCGCACTCATGGGTGCGAACATGCAGCGTCAAGCAGTTCCGTTGATGATTCCCGAAAGTCCGGTAATCGGTACCGGTATGGAATTTAAAGCCGCACTTGATTCGGGAGTAATTGTTACGACCGAGCATGAAGGAACTGTTTCGGAGGTTACGGCAGATTCGATTTCAATCCAGGATAAAAGAGGCAGGGAACATGATTATGAGTTGATTAAGTTCAAGCGTTCCAACCAGGGGACTTGCGTTAATCAACGTCCGATTGTTCAAAAGGGAGATAAAGTCGCTAAAGGGGACGTAATCGCCGACGGTCCGGCTACGCAAAACGGTGAGATTTCGTTGGGTAAGAACGTTCTCGTAGGGTTTATGACCTGGGAAGGCTACAACTATGAAGACGCGGTCTTGATTAACGAGAAATTGGTTTATAATGACGTTTTCACTTCTATTCATATAGAAGAGTATGAACTTGAATGTCGTGACACTAAACTGGGCGCGGAAGAAATCACCCGTGACATTCCCAACCTGAGTGAGGAAGCGTTAAAAGACCTTGATGAACGCGGAATTATTCGTATAGGGGCAGAGGTTCGTTCGGGGGATATAATGGTCGGAAAAGTCACCCCTAAAGGGGAGACCGAGTTGACCGCCGAAGAAAGGCTGTTGAGGGCGATTTTCGGGGAGAAAGCACGTGAAGTCCGTGACAATTCTTTGAAAGTCCCGCACGGGGAATCCGGGATTGTTGTTGATGTAAAGGTTTTCACCAGACAAAATTGTGAAGAGCTTTCGCCGGGCGTGAATCAGGTGGTTCGTTGTTACGTGGCGCAAAAGCGGAAGGTTAGTGTCGGCGATAAAATGGCGGGTCGTCACGGAAACAAGGGGGTTATCTCGCGGATTCTTCCGCAGGAAGATATGCCGTTCTTGCCCGACGGAACCCCGCTTGATATAGTATTGAATCCGTTGGGTGTTCCCAGCCGTATGAATATTGGACAGGTATTTGAGGTGCATTTGGGTTGGGCGGCAAAAGAATTAGGGTGGAAAATCATGTCGCCGGTGTTTGACGGGGCGGTGGAAGGTGATATCCTCGACTGTCTGCGTGAAGCGGGGTTGCCGGAAGAAGCGAAAATCGAGCTTACCGATGGGCGAACCGGCGAGAAGTTTGACAGCCCGGTAACGGTCGGCTATATGTATTACTTGAAACTGCATCACTTGGTCGATGATAAGATTCATGCGCGTTCGACGGGGCCGTATTCACTCGTGACACAGCAGCCGCTCGGCGGTAAAGCACAGTTTGGCGGACAGCGTTTCGGGGAGATGGAAGTGTGGGCGTTGGAAGCGTATGGTGCGGCACACACGTTGCAGGAAATTCTCACCGTTAAGTCGGACGATATAGTCGGAAGGGTCAAGACCTATGAGGCTATAGTCAAGGGGGATTTGATTCCCAAAGCCGGTGTACCGGAGAGTTTTAAGGTTCTTATAAAAGAATTGCAGTCATTGGGGCTTGATATAAAAGTCCTTGATGAGGGCGAAAACGAAATAGATTTGAAACAGACCTTCGATGAAGAAGATGACGTGGGCATAGTCAACGCGGACGATTTTGATTATGTCGCGGACGAAGCCGAACTCGAAGAAGCATACACGGTAGGCGATGTCGAAGGCAGTGACTTCTTCTCTGACGGCGAAGACGATGATGATATTCTGGAAGATGAGGATTATGAGGACGATGAATTAGCGGACGAAGACGAGGTTTACGATGACGAGGAATAGAGGAATAGCACAAAATAAGAGCAAGTAATACGAACGGCAGCGTTTTTAGCGGACTTCACGTCCGCTAAAGCGCAATTTAATATTTTATGCGGAGGATTTATGGCTACTGCATTTGATTCAATGAAAATCGGACTGGCTTCCCCCAAGCAGATTCGTAATTGGAGTTACGGGATAGTCGAACGACCTGAGACGATTAACTACCGCACTCAAAAACCCGAAAAGGACGGTCTGTTCTGTGAACGGATTTTTGGGCCGCAAAAAGACTGGGAATGTAACTGCGGAAAGTATAAGCGTATTCGTTTTAAGGGGAAAATCTGTGAGCGTTGCGGTGTTGAAGTCACTCGCAACAAAGTCCGCAGAGAGAGACTGGGGCATATTGAGCTTGCAGCCTCTGTTTCTCATATTTGGTATTTCAAAGGAACACCGTCGAGAATCGGGCAGGTGCTTGACATTTCGCCCAAACGTCTTGAAGAGGTGCTTTACTTTACTAAGTATGTGGTAATCGACAAAGGTGAAACGTCCCTGGAGAAGGGTCAGCTTCTTTCTGAAAAAGAGTACATGGATAACCGGGAAAAATATCGGGAAGATGATGCTTTCTTTGCGAAAATGGGCGCGGAAGCAATCAAAGAGTTGCTTTCGGAATACGGTAATTATCGTTACGATTATTATATTCTGGAGCATATTAACGATTTCGCTAAAATTACCGGAATGTCGAAAATGGAAATCGAGGATTATCTGTACAAGCGTAAGCGGATTGTCACCTTCTTCCCGGAAGGTATAACCGAAGATGCGGGATACACTAAAGAAGAGGTTGCGTTCGCTGAAGGTGAAATCATCACCCGCAAGCGTTATGAAGAAATCATCGCACCGCTTAATGTTAAACGCCGTAAGAACGGTTATAAAATCATAGAGACGGTTACGGGTTCGGAATATATAGAAGAACTGTTTGAGCAAAACGACGACCATCCGTCAGCGAAACTCCATCCGCGTGAAAACTGGGTTAACAACCTTGAATACCTCGCCGATGATTTGAAGGAACAGCTCCAAGGTACGGGTCAGGGGCAAAAACGTCTCAAACTCCTCAAGCGGCTTGACGTAATCGAAGCATTCCGCAAGAGTGATGTCTGTCCCGAATGGATGACGTTGGATGTTGTACCTGTTATTCCGCCGGATATTCGTCCGATGGTTTTGCTTGACGGCGGAAGGTTCGCAACTTCCGACTTGAACGATTTGTACAGAAGGGTCATAAACAGGAACAATCGTCTTTATAAGATGATTGAGCTTCGTGCACCCGAAATAATCATACGCAATGAAAAACGTATGCTGCAAGAAGCGGTTGACGCACTCATCGATAACGGAAGACACGGCAGACCCGTTACCGGACCTTCGAATAGACCGTTGAAATCCCTGTCGGATATGCTGAAAGGTAAGCAGGGGCGATTCCGTCAGAATCTGTTGGGCAAGCGTGTTGACTATTCCGGACGTTCGGTTATAGTTGTCGGGCCGGATTTGAAAATTGAGCAATGCGGACTCCCTAAAGAAATGGCGATTGAGTTGTTCAAGCCGTTCGTCATGCGTGAATTGGTTGATAGGGGACTTTCTAACAATATAAAGAGCGCACGCAAAATGGTTGAACGCGCTAAAGATGAAGTGTGGGATGTTCTGGAGGATGTTATTCAAAATCATCCGGTGTTGTTGAACCGTGCGCCTACCCTTCACCGATTGGGAATCCAGGCGTTCTCGCCGGTACTTGTCGAAGGTAGGGCATTGAAACTCCACCCGTTGGTTTGTACGGCGTATAACGCCGACTTTGACGGAGACCAAATGGCGGTTCACCTTCCGCTTTCGGATGAGGCGCGAAATGAGGCGAAAACACTCATGCTTGCGGCGAAGAACCTTCTGAAACCGTCTGATGGACGGCCGGTAGTCGTTCCCACGCAGGACATGGTTCTCGGTTCGTATTACCTTACCCTTTCTAAAGAAGGCGAAAAAGGGGAAGGCAAAGTCTTCCGTGATTTCGATGAGGCTTTGATGGCACTCCAGGAAGGGATTATTTCGCTCCATGCGAGAATAAAAGTAAGGGTCAGTGAAATAGTAGGCGAAGACAGCGACGAACTCGTCAGCGGACTTATCGAAACCACTGCCGGAAAAATCATCTTTAATGAGCATATTCCGCAGGATTTAGGGTTCGTTGACCGGAACAATCCCGAATTTGCGTTGGGTCTTGAAGTGGACTTCAAAGTCGGGAAGAAGCAACTGGGACTCATCATCGATAAATGTATAAAAATCCACGGAACTAAACGTACAGCCAAGGTTCTCGACCAAATCAAGGCGTTGGGATTCAAGTATTCCACCAAAGCCGCTATCACGGTCGCTATTTGCGATGCGTTTATTCCGCCCGAAAAGAAAACTATTCTTGAAGAAGCCGACAACAAGGTTGATGAAATCAACGACTTTTTCAACAGTGGGTTGATTTCCAACAGTGAACGTAAAGAGGCGATTCTTGAAATCTGGAACGATGCAACGAACGAGGTTTCGGCGCGTTTGACCGGAAACCTTGACGAGTTTAACCCGATTTATATGATGGCAGACTCCGGCGCGAGGGGAAGTATCAACCAGATTCGTCAGCTTGCGGGAATGAGGGGACTGATTGCCAACGCTTCGGGTGAAACCATTGAAATCCCGATTCGTTCTAACTACCGTGAGGGTCTGAACATTCTCGAATACTTTATCTCGTCGCGCGGCGCACGTAAAGGTCTCGCCGATACTGCGCTGAGGACAGCCGACTCGGGTTATCTCACTCGCCGACTTGTTGACGTTTCGCAGGAGGTAATTATTCGTGAAGATGATTGCGGTACGAAAATGGGTATCGAGGTTTATGAGATTCGTGAGGGGAAAGAGCTTATTGAGCCACTTGAAGAGCGGCTTTTAGGCAGATATTTAGTCGAAGACCTGCACGATAAAGACGGCAATCTGTTGGTTGCGAATAATCGCCTAATCACCGACGAGGACGCAAAGGCTATTATAACAGCGGGAATTGAGAAGCTTACCATTCGTTCGGTGTTGACGTGTGAGGCCGAGCATGGGGTTTGTGCTAAATGTTACGGGGCATCGCTAGCTGACGGAAAATCTGTCGGTACGGGTGAAGCCGTCGGGATTATTGCGGCACAGTCAATCGGTGAGCCCGGAACTCAGCTTACCATGAGAACCTTCCACACGGGGGGGATTGCATCTGCGGACGATATTACGCAGGGTCTTCCGCGTGTTGAAGAACTTTTCGAGAGCCGTCGGCCGAAATCATCGGCTATTATGAGCCGACTTACCGGTACGGTTAAACTCGAAGAAATCAAGAAGACCCGACATGTCACAGTTACCGATGATGACGGTAATTCGGAGAGTTATTCCGCACCTTTCGGGTATAGACTGAAAGTCAGTGAGGGTGACAGGGTTGAGGCGGGGGATGCGCTCACCGAGGGAAGCGTGAATCCGCATGATGTGCTTGAAGTAAAGGGTGAACAGGCGGTTCAGAACTATATCATTGCTGAAGTCCAGAAAGTGTATCGGTTGCAAGGGGTTGACATCAACGACAAGCATATCGAGGTTATTGTGCGCCAGATGATGCGTAAACTCAAGATTGAGGACCCGGGCGACAGTTATCTCCTGCCGACTTCATCGGTGGACAAAAAGAGAATGGCGCAAATCGTCTCAGAACTTAAAAAGCGAGAAGATAAGGGCGAAAAAGTCAACTACCCAACCCACAAGCCGTTGTTGCTTGGGATTACAAAGGCTTCGCTCGCTACCGACAGCTTTTTATCGGCGGCTTCGTTCCAGGAAACCACAAGGGTGCTTACCGAGGCTGCTATTCACGGAAAGGTTGACCCGCTTCACGGCTTGAAAGAGAACGTGATTATAGGAAAACTCATTCCCGCAGGAACAGGGATGGCATCACGCTCGTAAGTAGCAACTAGAATCCCCACTGAATTGAAAATTCAGTGGGGATTCTGTTTTTGTAAATTCATACGAATTCGAAATCGACGAGTCCCATTGGGATGTTGCAACCGATGCACTTGATTTTCACCTTATCGCCGAGGGTGTAGCGGACACCGGTGATTGCGTTTGAGAGGGTGACATTCCCATCGAGTTTGTATTCTTCCCCACCTAAAAAGACTCGACCTTCAACCGTGTTTTCGAGCATGACGTACACGCCGACTTCGGTTACGGAAGAAATTACTCCGTCGTAGACTTCTCCGATTCGTGATGACATATATTCGGCAAAGTAGAATTTGTTGCAGTCACGTTCGGCGTTCACTGCCCGCAATTCGGTGGCGGTAGATTTGCTCGCTGATTCATGCGCGAATTTGCCGTATTTTTTAGTCAGTTTCGATTTATCGGAACTTTTCAGATATGCAGATAGGATTCGGTGGATTGTCAAGTCGGGGTAACGGCGAATCGGCGAGGTGAAGTGGGCATATTCCTTCATTACCAACCCGAAATGTCCGAGCGGTTCTTCCGAATACTTCGCCTTCATCATAGCACGAAGTACCGCCATGTTAATGACTTCATACCGTTCCGGCTGTGTTTTCTTCGCCGCATGCAGGACTTTATACAGGCTTTCGGCAGTCGGCTTTAGCTCAGGAACAGGTATCCCCAGACTGTTCAGCGTCTCGGCGAGTCGGGTCAGTTTTTCTGCCGCCGGCGGTTCGTGAATCCGATAAACGAATGGGATTTCGTTTTCCATAGCAAGTCGTGCGGCGGCATTATTCGCCAACAGCATGAATTCTTCTATAATCCCTTCCGAGACAGCATCGTTTCCGCCGGCACGGCGAATTATATCGGTGACTTCTCCGTTTTCACCGCATATGATTTTACATTCCGATGATTCGAGTGACGGCGCGAACCGTCCCTCACGATTCTTTTTCAAGATGGTTGCTAATTCCTGCATGAGCGGGATTTGTTGGGCAACTTCGCTGTACTTTTCGCCGATTTTACCGCCTTTGAGGATTGCGTTGATTTCGCTGTAAATTCCCTGCACCCTTGAACGTATAATCGTTTTTTTGAATTCAAACGATTTCAACTCACCGCTTTTGGCAACTTCCATAAGGCAGGAGAACGCCAGTCTATCAACGTTGGGGTTGAGTGAGCATATGCCGTTGGAAAGGGCTTTCGGCAACATAGGGACTACTAAGTCGGCTATGTAAACGCTGGTGCCTCTGCCGAACGCCTCTTCATCTAATGCGCTGTGCGGGGTCACGTAGTGGGAAACATCGGCAATATGCACAGCGAGTCGGTAGCCGTTTTCGTTTTTTTCGATGCTTATGGCATCATCAATGTCTTTGGTATCGCCGCCGTCGATTGTGAAGATGGGCAATCCCCGTAAATCCAGGCGATTGGGGATTTCATCGGGTTCGACGGTTTTACCGCAGGAGTCGGCTTCAGACAGGGCTTCTTCCCCGAAATCGGTGACAATGCCCTTTTCTTCCAGATATGCTGCGACGCAGACGTGGGCATACGTACTCTTCCCATAAATGGCGGTAACGTCAACGATATGCTCGTGGTGTTTCTTCCCGCGGGATTTGAGGGTGAAACTGACTTTATCGCCCGATTTGACCGAAAGCCCGCCGAGGTTGTCGATTTCGAGGGGACTGCGCGAGCCGAAACTGTCGGGATTCAAGCAGAGTTGCCCGTGTTCTTCGATAATCGTCCCCGTGAGGAGATTACTGCTCATTTTCAATATGCGAACGACTTTAGCCTCCGGAAGAGTCTTTTCGTCGCGCTGTTTTGCTGTCGGTTCGAACAAGACAACATCGCCCGGAATCGCACCCAATAAATCACGACCGGATACGAAGTATTCACCTGCCGCCGACTCCTCCGAACTCTTGATGAATCCGTGAGTCCGCGCAACACGTAAAACTTCCCCCTTAAACGCCGAAGCGGCTTTAGCGTTTTTTTCACGCTTCGCCGCTTTATTGTTAATGTTTTTCGGGATTTTATGGCTTTTCCGGCTTTTGGAATGTTTCTTAGGTTTCTTTGACATAATACTTTATCCAATCTTAGTAAGCCCGTTCGGGAAATGCACCGCAATCACGTTTACGGCAATCGCTACAAGGAAGAAAACGACCGCCGCTATAGTAGTGAATCTCTTAAGTCGCATTTCTTTTGAACGCCCTGCATTCCGCTGATAATAGTTATCAGAACTCTGCCCTGTGATGGTCTGTGACATTCCCCCTTTGCTTCCGCCTTGGAAAAATACAATCACGATTATAAACACACAAGACAAAATCAAGAGAATCGCGCTGATTAACTCAACTGTACCCATTATTTTACACCTCCTATTTTCGTTCGAATTTGATTATACCCTTTTTTAAGGAGTTTGTCAATAGATTTCCAATAGATTTTTTGGAAAATTACTCGGTATGAAGTGCGTTTGTCATTCCTGCAAGATATTTGAGGATTTCCAACACGTCGGCGATTTTCGGTTCGTCTTTGCTGACAATCAATGCGGCCGTGAATGAATCATTACCGTCTTGAAGCAGACTTGTCATTCCCGCCAGGTATTTCAGAATTTCCAGTGCATCACCGATTCCTATGGTCGAATTGCCGAGAACGTGTCCGCGTGTGTAAATCTTTTCGCCCGGTGAAGTTGTGGCCGAAGAATCGTTGCTCCCGTTTCCTGTGGGCGCACTCGTCGAAGCAGTAACGAACGCAGTTTTTCCGCCGCTGTTTGAAGCGTTCCCGGAATTCGCGCTCGTTGTCCGCATAGTCCGTGAAGCTGAAACCGAGGTTATGTTAGTGCCGTTGGCGCTGTTTCCGGAAGTTGCGGAATTTGCTGAAGTCGTCGGAGTTGCCCCCGAAACGCTTACAAAGGAAGTTCCGCCCGAAACGCTCACTATTGAAGTCCCGCCGGTGACATTCACGATTGAAGTTCCGCCGGTTACGTTTACGATTGAAGTCCCGCCGGTGATGTTCACTACCGAAGTACCGCCCGGAACGCTCACAAATGAAGTCCCCGCTGTGATGTCTACTATTGAAGTCCCCGCTGTTGCGGTTACTATTGAAGTCCCTGCGGTTACGGTTATTACTGAAGTCCCGCCTGTGACTGTTACTATCGAAGTTCCGACCGAAACGTTCGTGCCGGTGGTTGTTCGTGAACCCGAGCCGCCGCTCGTCGTTGCAGAAGTCGCTTCGGATGTTTGGGCCGCCTTGTCTTTGTTTGCCGAAAGTTTCGTACGGAATTCAGAGACTTCTTCCGGTGGAATCGGGTTATCGTCGATTCCCAACATTCCCATGTTAATCAGCCATTCTAATGGGGTGAGGTCGGTGATTTGGTTGTTATTCAAAAACAGATAGACCAGACCGGTCAAATTCGCTAAAGCGGTAACGTCGTTAATTTGATTCCCATCCAGGGTCAACGCTTCCAGTTTGTTGAGTGCTTCCAATGGGGTGATGTCACTGATGTTGTTGTTGTATAAATCCAGAACCTCAAGATTTTTCAGTGACTGTAACGGCGAAATATCGGTGATGTCGTTGTTAATCATGGTCAGCCATTCGAGTTTCGTCAAGCGTTCCAGGGGTTTGATATCCACGATGTTGTTATTGCACAGCATCATCCATTCCAGATTAACCAGTTTCATGAGTGGGGTGAGGTCGCTGATTTGGTTGTTGTGTAAAGTTACGCGTTTTAAATTCGTGAGTCTGCTTATATTTGCCAGGTCGCTGATATTATTATTTTGCAGGTACAGCCATTCAAGATTGCTCATGTTCGGCACCGTAGAGAGGTCAACCCGGTTGAAATTAAGATTCAACCCCACCAGGTTCGGCAATGCACCCAAAGGGGAAATATCCGTGATTCTGTTGTCGCTTAAAATCAAGGTTTCGAGTGAAGTTAACTCGGCTAAAGGTGACAGGTCGCTGATTTGGTTGTTGTGTAACGACAACTTAGTGACGTTATTGGGAATTTTCCCGTTTGAAACCATCTGGGCAAGGAGAGAATCGGTAATCCTGCTCCCCGACCAATCCACTTCAACCGGGGTAGCGGAAGTCTGTTCGGTTAGTTGAATCAGTGTGACCAACATTACGACCGCCAGGAATGCCGATAAAATGCGAGATTTTGTCTTGAGAAAACTTTTTTTCATGACTTTCATGACATAGATTTCCTTTGCTACAATAATATTTAGACAAGCTACGGTAGCCAGTCGTGGCTTGAACTATCTCATCGCCTAAGCTACAATAAGAGGAGTAATTGGTCTGACGTAAGTTCCTTTG
>WRKZ01000015.1 GCA_009777835.1 Oscillospiraceae bacterium
AATCCCTCAATGGATTTTATTGATGCTTTATTTGCAATTACATCAGCGACTTTTGCATTGTTTAATCTTGCAAACGATGCGCCAAGTCCGTCTAAACTTGCTTGAACCGATTCGGTGTCCTGTTTTAATGCGTTAATAGATTTTCTATATGCTATAAAGTTTTTAGAATTGTCCTTAATTGATTTTGAGATTGTTGTGAAATCTCGGTTGCGGTGTTGTGAACCACAACCTTGTTATAGAAAAATTATCACACTAATAAAACAGGACGACCTTAGTCGTCCTTAAACTTATTTAAACTTCTCTTTACATTTTCTGCATTGATAGTCACTCAACACGGTATTAGCTGAAAAAACTCCAAATAGTGCAGCAGACACACCTTTTGATAGCCCGTCAATTCTTATAATGTCTGTTGATTTACACTTAGGACATCTCTTTTCAAATTTTTCGCCGCAGTGTGGACACTGTTCGGCAGTAGGAGATATGCGTTTTTTACAAGTTGTACATTCTTTTAAACCATTGTCATCTTCCTCAAATTTAATGAGAACATTGCACTGTATTGACTCTCGCCAGTCGTTGTACTTTATAATAAAGTTAGATTGTATTCCTGCACTTAAATCATCATAATTATATTTCGTCATTAATGTTGACTTTACTAAATCGACATCACCTCCACATTCATCAACTAAGTCAGCAAACATGATGGGTTCTGGGATTATGGGTTCGGGCATAGTAATAGGATTCCCACAATGGATACAAGCGGGTGCTTTGTCAGATATTTTCGCTTCACATTCAGTGCAGTTTATTAAAGCCATGATACATTCCTCCTACTATAATCTCCCGCTTCATACTCCTACGCCCACACCAACACGAATGCTTTCAATGCATTCAAGCATTTTTCCCTGATAATCCTTAAATCTCTTGACAAATTCATCCCTCAAGCTATCGGGTAAATCACAAACTTTACGTTCCAATAAATGTTTAGAACCAGTGTAAATCTTCGTTGTCTTGATAATTGAAGCCCGAGCTAATCCAATTTCCTTTGCAATTTCTTCGTTTATCTCCACATCATAATCTCCCTTTGCAGAAGAAGACGATATAATACAATAATGAATGTCCACAACCTGCAAACCGTTTGCACGGTCGTCCCCGACGATAAGCACCGGGCGCGCTTTTACCTTGTTACTACTCGGCAAATTGGCTTTGTAATACCAGATTTCAAGAATCATAGCCAAATCTCCTCTGTTGGCTGGAACATCAATCCAATGAAATAATCCGCTATACTTTGCTTAGAAATCGTCTTGTTATTCCGTTCATCTGGCATAAGCTCTTTCCGAGCATTCAGCCATGGGTCTTGTTTGTGGGTCAAACTCTCCAGTTGTTTCCCACTGTATTTCCCATAAATCTCTTTTACGTGTTCGAGAACCTCTCCTTGATTAACAGTTAGCTCAGGCATAGAGTAGCTCAAATTAATAGGGGTTCGACCGTATTTTTTGTACCTATAATAAACTTCTGGAATCACCGGCCCGTGTACCCATGCTTGGAATTGCTCGGAGAAAAATTCCTCATCGCACATACAATAAGAAATGCCTTGCGTAAAATAAAGCAGTTTTTGCAGCTTTAAGGTGTCCGGGTGCAATTCGTTAATGAAATATCTAACAGCGATATCTAATTCTCTGCTCGTCATGACCGTTTTCTCCTTTCTATCGTGCGATAGCTTATCATTCGATTACATTATACCACGGTGCGAGCCGCCTGTCAATAGGTTTTTAAAGTTTTTTGCAACTTTCTTGTATCACCTCAAAAGAACAAGCACACTTAGGACAAGCGGGCGAATTGTCCGAAACCTTTCCTTCACATTCAGTGCAGTTAATTAGTGCCATTTGGTTATACCTCCGTTATGCTTGCAGCCGTTTCTTCACGAGTGGGATTTTCTACTTCGCATACGCGGGGGTGTTCCCTTCCGGTGATTGTCGAAAGACTCCTTGAAATCGTGTTCCCCGCATACGCGGGGGTGTTCCCAATCAGCTTCATATGCTGCGTGACGTTGTCGGGTGTTCCCCGCATACGCGGGGGTGTTCCTAATCGTGCGACTTAATATTACTCCTTAATACCTCTGCCAGTCACCTATTATTCCGTGCAGAATATACTGTAGTCAGAGCTTAATGCCAATAAGATTTCTTAACTACAGGGGTGATATTTTGGATTTTTCTGTTGAAGCGATTATTCAAGCGTCGGCGTTGTCGCTGTCGCTGTCGCTTGACGCGTTCGCGGCGGCGTTCGCATATGGATGTACAGGGACGAAAATCCCTTTCGGGAGTGTGGTGGTGATTAACCTCGTCTGTACCGCATTTCTGGGATTGGCGTTATTCGCCGGCGACTACGCTTCCGGCTTTATTTCGCCGGGAATAGGGGTTCTCATTTGCTTTTCGGTGTTGATGTTAATCGGCGGATTCAAACTGTTTCAAAGCCTTTTTACCAAACCCGTCAAATGCGGGAAAGATTCGGGTTCGGATTCATACACGCCGCAAAAAAGTCTCCTCCCTTTTCAAGCCGCGATTATTGCCGCCGCACTCTCCCTTGACGGGATTGCGGCGGGATTCGGGGCGGCACTCGGCGGGGTGAATTCATTCGTCATGCTCGGCGTTTCATTGACGGTACATATGGCGGCAGTCCCGCTCGGAGGGAGACTGGGCGGCAGACTCTCAAAAAAGACAACCCTGAACATCTCGTGGCTTGGCGGCGCAGTGATTATCATTCTCGCCTTCACGAAACTGTTGTAGTGCAATATTGCTCCGCAACGAAAGTCTTGACACTCACGTCAAAGCCGCTCGTGACTTTTGTTGCGCTTAATATTACTCTACCAACCCTAAAACCACACCGATTCCCCTTATGAATCTGCGTTTGCGACGATAGAAATCCGTCCGCGAAAACTCGTCGATTCCCAACTGCTCATACGGATAATCCCGACCGCTTTCGCAATTAAGTAAGATGGATTTCATCAACTTTTCGCGTAAATCACGGCTGACATCCGCACACAATACAAACAACGACTCGTCAACCGCTTTGATTAATCGCGCGTCAAGCCCGCAATCCAATTTTTCGAGACGCTCGGCTTTCCGCGCACAAGGGTCGCCGATGTTTCCCGCACTTCTTCCCCCGGTTTCGATAAACCCCGAACCACCGGAATACATTATATCGAATCGGCGACGCTCATGGTCTCTCTTTCGTCGTTCGTATCCCCTGGCGACTTGTTCGCACAAGCCTTCCACGTCTTTGGGAACCGCCGCACCGTTTAATTTCCAGATTGATTTTCCTCCTTCTTTAACTAACATGATTTTATTCCTCCTTTGCTTTCTTACGAATTTCCCGCCTGATTTTTCTCTCGCTCTCTTTTATGCTTTAACTCCGAAAACTCCTACGGAGTTTTCTCCGCAGGGCGAGCAAAGCCCGCCCTTTGACTCTCGTTTATGCCTTTGCGGCATATGCCATAAAGGCATAATATCATATTTTGATTCAAATGTCAAGCCTTTTTTGAAAAAATTTTTATTTTTTTCGAAAATTTTATTCCGTATTGACATATTCGCCGAATCATGCTATACTGATAGTCGTAACAAGACTTGGCGAAAGGAAGATTTATTTTATGTTGCCGCAAAGATTAAAACAGTTGAGGACTGATAAAAGCATAAATCAAATCCAACTGGCACAGGAAATGGGGGTCAATCAAGGAACCGTCGGAAAATGGGAGACCGGTACGCGAAAGCCCGATGCCAAAACCCTTGAAAAACTCGCCGATTATTTCGCGGTGACGGTGGATTATTTACTGGGGAGAGACGGGGACAACCCCGAGATTATTCTGCTTGCCCGAAAGCTCGAACCACTCCCGGAGAGCGACCGGGATTTCCTGCTTGATAACTTCAACAACACGATTGATGCTTATTTGAAATCACGAGGTCACTGAAAATGAAAGTTATCGACAAAGCGAGGGAATTACTCCTACGGCAGGAGGTTGCTGCGTTTTCACCCGAGATTCAGCGAATGAATTTCGGCGAAGACAAACGCATTTATTTCGACACGTTTGAGGGTTATGCGAAAGCCACCGGGACACGAACGATTTCACGCCGTGAAATCAAGGACGGGTGCACTATTATAAAGGGTGATATTTATATAATCCTTGTGCATGAACGTTTGACGGCGGCTTCTAGGGAATCCCTGCGTTCGCGTTGGACGTTGGCGCACGAAATCGCGCACGTTTTCCTGGGGCATCGACAGGATGGCGAGGAAGAAGAACGCCAAGCCGACCGTTTCGCGTCGGAATTGTTAGTACCCGAGTTAATTCTGCTCGAATTGAGGAAGCGGCTTAACCGAAACCTTACCGTTGATGAAGTCAGCCGACTGTTCGGGGTTTCACACAATGCGGCGGCGGTTCGGTTGAACCACGTCTTTCGGCGGGATTTCTTTTCGGTTTATTTGAAGTGTGAACTCCTGCAGAAATATGAGCGAATTATTCAAGATTATGTAAAAAACGCCCGAAGAAAACAGTCTTTGTTGGTGTATGTGAGGTGAAAGTTTGAATAAGAGCTCACGGAGACGGCGGCTTCGCCGTCGAGCAGGTGAGCTTGACAGGCTTGAATTCATGCCACTTTGTGGCAGAAAGGCATGGTTATATTTATGTTAAATATAGTAGCAATCGTCGGGCGACCGAATGTGGGGAAATCAACGTTGTTCAATAAGATTACAGGGAGGAGAACCGCCATCGTTGATGATTCACCCGGGGTCACGCGTGACCGTCTATACGGACAAGCCGACTGGAACGGGAGGGAGTTCACGCTGATTGATACCGGCGGGCTTGAACCCGCCTCAAAAGACTTGATTCTGTCGAAAATGCGGGAACAGGCACAGGTCGCGATTGAAAGTGCCGACGTGATTATTCTTGTGGTTGATGTACGAACCGGGCTTGTCGCTTCTGATGAAGATGTTGCGGCGATTCTCTTAAAAAGCGGGAAGCCGATAATCCTCTGCGTTAATAAATGCGATAACGTGGGGGAAAATCCGCCGGACTTCTATGAGTTTTATAATCTGGGGCTGGGAGAACCTATCGCGGTTTCGTCGGTTCACGGACACGGAACCGGCGACCTGCTCGACCGGGTCATGGAATTATTGCCGAAGGAAAACACGGGAGACCCTGACGAAACGGCAGATGAAAGCGTGAAAGTCGCGATAATCGGTAAGCCTAATTCCGGGAAGTCGTCGCTGGTGAACAAAATCGCCGGGGAAGAGCGTGCGATTGTTTCGGATATAGCGGGGACTACCCGCGATGCACTCGACACATCGGTCGAGCGCGGCGGCGAACGCTTCGTGCTGATTGATACGGCGGGGTTGCGGCGTAAATCGAAGATAGGTGCAGACAGTATCGAGCGGTATTCGGTGATTCGCGCATTGGGGGCGGTTGACCGTGCCGATGTCGCCGTAATCATGATTGATGCGGTGGAAGGGTACACCGAGCAGGACAGCAAAATCGCGGGGTATGCCCACGAAAAAGGCAAAGCAAGCGTAATCGCGATTAATAAGTGGGATTTACTCCCCCAAATAATCGAGCAAAACAACCTCGGCAATCGAACCGACAAGGCTATGGACGAATACCGCAAGAAACTCATGGCGGATTTCTCGTTTATGTCGTACGCGCCGTACGTGTTTATTTCGGCGAAGACCGGTCAAAGAATAGATGCCCTGTTCGAGCTTGTGCGTAAAACCCGCGAACAAAACCTCACACGAATCGGCACGGGGAAACTCAACGACCTTCTCGCGTATGCTACCGCACGAGTTCAGCCACCGTCCGACCGCGGAAAACGACTGAAACTCTACTACATTACTCAGGCAGACACAAAACCGCCGACCTTCGTGGTGTTTTGCAACAAGATTGACCTGTTCCACTTTTCGTATCAGCGGTATATCGAGAATCAGATTCGTGAGGCATTCGGATTAGACATGACCCCGATTAAAATTATTCCGCGCGAGAGAGGTGATTAAGCGATGCTGTATGTGTGTTTAGCTTTTTCAATAATAATTCCGTATTTGATTTGCAGTATCAATCCTGCGATTATCGCGGCGAAAATCAAGCACGGTAAAGACATTCGCGAAATGGGTTCGGGCAATCCCGGGCTGACCAACACCCTTCGCACAATGGGGAAACGTGCGGCAGGACTTGTTCTGCTGTTCGATGTGCTGAAGGGGGTTGTTTCGATTGCAGTTGTATGGGGATTTCTCTACCTTGTAGGCATACGTTTTGATTTCGGGGCTGAATTGCCGAAAAATTTAAGCGTTTTTTCCTGGATAGCCGCTTTAGCATCGGTAATCGGGCACTGCTATCCGATTTACTACAAGTTCAAGGGCGGAAAAGCCGTCCTCATAACGGTAGCGACGGGGCTGGTAATCAACTGGCTCGCCGCATTGATTGCGTTAGGGCTGTTTATACTAATAGTCCTGCTCACGAAATACGTATCCCTGGGCTCGGTAATCGCGGCAACACTCTATGCCGTCTGTACGTTTATATTCGCAGGGGAAATAGCGGGGATTTTCTGTTCGGCGATTGCGGTTCTCTTGATTTTCAAACATAAAGCCAACATCAAAAGACTGATTCAAGGGAACGAGAAGAAAATCAGGTTTGAAAAGGAGAAACAGTCGTGAGCAATATATTTGTTCTGGGTTGCGGATTCGGTACGGCATTGTCGGTTTTGTGGGATAAAGCGGGACACAAGGTCACGGCATATTCGAAGTTTGCGCGGGAAATCGAAGATATAAAACGTCATCGTGAGCAGGCGAAACTGCTACCGGGGGTGAGAATCCCCGAAAGCATTGACTTCACCACCGATATAACTCGTGCCGCCGAAGCCGATATAATCGTATTTGCGGTACCATCGAAGTTTATCGGCAGTGTCGCCGAAGAGGTCGCGCCGTATATCGCGAAAAATGCCGTTGCAGTCAGTGTCAGCAAAGGATTCGCCGAGTGTGCCTGCGGTGACACCATCATCTGTCGGCTTTCGGAAATAATCGGAATACACGTCGTAAATCCGATTGTAGTCTTGACCGGGCCGTGTCATGCCGAAGAAGTCGGCAGGGGGATTCCCACAACGGTGGTGGCGGCAGGTTTAGACGGAAATGCGGCACGATATATTCAAGAGACATTGCAAACCCCGACTTTTCGGGTGTATATGAATGACGACATCGTCGGTTGCGAACTTGGCGGCGCATTAAAGAACCCCATCGCCCTCTGTTGCGGAATCACAAAGGGAATGGGGCTGGGCGACAATTCTTCTGCGGCGATTATGACCCGGGGGTTAGCTGAAATCAAACGGTTAGGGACGGCACTCGGCGCGAAATGGCAGACCTTCACGGGGTTAGCCGGGGTGGGGGATTTAATCGTGACCTGCACCTCCCGACACTCACGGAATTTCCGTGCGGGACTGCTAATCGGTGAGGGTGTGTCGGCGGCGGAAGCGGTGGAACAAGTCGGGACGGTTGAGGGGTATGAATGTGTCAAGACCGTCTTGAAACTCGCCCGGGAAAAAGACGTGGAAGTGCCTATATTCGCACAGTTGTATAAAGTCTGCTACGAGGGACTCCCCCCGAAAGAGGCGTTGAGGGTTCTGATGGAACGCCCGCAACGCCACGAATCGGAAGAGTTCTGGAGTTTCTGAAAACTTGCAAGATTCGCAAGACTCGCAAGATTCACGCTTATCTGAATAAGCCTGTCATTAATTCAAAGATGGCGAATTTAATTCGCGGGTTATCTGAATTGGTTTCGGGCAGATTAATAACAGGTGCGGCTTGTGATTCACTACAAGCGGGCAGGCACAGCAACGGAAACATCACGCACCACCAGTTCTCGCCCTCACCCGCCCCGATTGTGATTCGTAAAGCGGTATAGTTTCCCGCGGGGAGGGTAACGTTTTCGTATTTGCGGGTAGTGAAATACATCTCGGTTATTTCGGCGGTAATTGCCTTATCGTACCCGCTTTCGTATGCGAATCCCTGTGCCGCCGCTTGAATCTGCGGCAGTAACTCGGTTCCGACCGCAACCGCCGACTCCAGCGTGTCGCACCCCTGCAGTTCATGTGCGAAATTAGCGAGGATATAATCCCGCAGTTCCAGTTTGAAGTCTTGGTCCTCTGCCGAGTCCGATTCGGCTATGATGTGCAGACGCAGTACCCCCTCCGGAATTCGTTCGCACTCATCGGCGAAGGCATTGAACGCGGCGATTAAAACGGCAACGACAGTCCCGCAGAGCATGGCTAACGCCAAAGAATGATTTTTAAGTAAGATTTTCATAATAATTCCTTTCTGTTTCAAATGGGGGATTCTCCCCCAAAATTTCCTGTTGAAATCCTGTTAAAATCAGTTTTGGCTAAAATTTCCGTTTTATTCAGGCAGAAATTTAACAAATCTTGAAACTTTTTTCGGAAAATATTATACTACTAATAGTGAGGAGGCTTTTGAATGACATGAGTATCCAAAACAATCTCGAAAACGCCCCCAAAAACAGAAAAGAGCCTAAAAAGGGCATTAACCGTGACTGTGAGCAGCTCGACTACTATTTTAACCGGATTTATTCCGAGACGGTTGCACCGGTTTCGCGGTTTGTTACTTCTAAATGCGCCAACATCCTTGATGTTGAAGATATTCTGCAAAACATATACGCGCGCTTTTTCCGTCGGATTACGAAAAAGGGTCACGAAGACATCGATTGCCCGGAAGCGTTCTTAATCAACCTGGCTAAGTTTGAATGTAAGAACTATTTCAACGGACTGAAGAAACATTCATCGGTGACATCTTTTACTGATTTCTCCGACGAACAAATGCACGAAATTGAAGCTGAAATGTCCAGGAACTCCGGACAGCTTGAAGAAGTCCTTTGCAATGAGATGCTGGCACGGCAGATTTTCGAAGACATCGCGAACCATGACGCACTAACCGGGAAAATCTTTTACCTGCACTTTGTCTGCGACAGAAAGCTCGACGAAATCGCAAAGGATTTATCGCTAAATCTGTCAACCGTCAAGAATAAACTGTATCGAATGATTGAACGCCAGAAAAAACGCTTCGGCATTAGCTGAGATGTGGCAATTTGGGGGAGAATCCCCCATTATAAACAAAAATCCCCCATTATAAACAAGAAGGAGGACGTTTTTATGAACAGAAAAGACTTTTATAAAGAGCTGATGAAAGAATATACGTTTGATTCGGCAAAAGTGCGTCGATTCGCCAAACGTTCCTCCGCGAAGGGCGTTCGGGTTTCGGTTAAACGGTGGTGGCACGTCCCGTCAACCGTTGCGGTTGCGGCGGCATCCCTCGCTTTGGGGACGTTTACGTTTTTCTATAACTGGAACATAGGCTCACCTATTCCCGTGACACCGCCGTTTTTACAAAACGGTGAAGTAGTGGATTCACCCGAGAAAGCACACCTCGCTAAGATGAGTTTTTCGTCGCAGACGTTGTACCTGTCTTTCGGGAATCCCGTGACTTTGCGGGAAATCGAGAACACGCTGTACACCATTTCGGACACCGGAAATATCGTGCTTGAGGAAGTGTATGTCGTTGATGACTCCACCGAAAACGGCGGATTCGTTGCTGTGTCGGTGTCGGATTTCTCGAAAATCCGAAACGATTCATCACCGAAAATCGTTGCCGCAAAGGTCTCCGCACCGGGACGGTTAATCGACGAGATTGAACGTCAATCGGAAATAGAAAACGTGTTCATCGCGAGTGAAGGTGTCGGTACGTATGAGTTTATTCCGTCCGCCGTTCACGAATCTACCGCCGCCGTTACCGGCGCGGTAAGCGAACCGGTTTCGACCGAACCCAACCCGATTGATTCGGTTCCGATTGAAAAGTTGCTCAACTTGAACATCAGCAGGGTAGCGGAAGCACGTTTCTTGGACGACACGCATTTCACGGTCATCACGCCGGAATCGGCTATGCTGTATCAAATCGGTGTGTCGGGCGAAGATGAATCCAAACCGGAAATCCTCCCGATTAGCGAGTTCGCGTTGCAAAGTCACCGAACAAGATTCTCGGCTACAGGTGACTCGGCGTTAATCAGCGGGGTTGAATCGCTCGGTGCGAAACGCAGGATTCTGCTACTCGCCGACGGTAAGACCGGAACCCTCGAAAACGTCGATATAAGCGGAATACTGACCCAAAATGACGAACTGGTCTTCGCCTTTTATGACGATATAAACGAAAGAATCATTGCAAGAACGCGTTCATCGGGGCTTAGTTCGGTTTATATAATGGACAGAAACGACCCGAACACGGCGAAACCAATCCTGCAAGAGAAATCCGATGCGGTAGTTCTCGCTTTGAACGGAAACGCACTCTACTATGCCGAATCCAACGATGTGTATCGTTACGACTTTACCGATGACTCTTCGGTATTGCTGTACGCTTTCAGTGAATACTTCCTCGGTGCGGATGAATCGGTCAGCTTTGAACGTAATTTCGATTTATCGGGGTTCGTGGTCAATTACAACGGCGGACGGACTGCGCGGGTGTTCTCGGCAGGAACCGAAACGTTGAGTCTCCCGGCGGAGGTTGCGGGCGGATTGATTTTCCACAGAAATTCTACCGATTTGCTGAACGACGGCGAAAATTTCTACAAGCTAGCGGGAGAGAAATCCGATTCGCTTGAAATCTATACCGGTACTCCGACAACAGTCGGCGAAAAATCCGCATCGACTTTATATTCGGTTTTTGAAATCACCGATAAAAGCGTTAGGATTCTTTTAAAAAATTAAGCAAAACAAGGGCTTTAAATGAGGGAATTCATTTCCCTCATTTAAGCCTGACGAAAAAGCAAAACAAGGGCTTTAAATGAGGGAATTCATTTCCCTCATTTAAGCCTGACGAAAAAAGCAAAACAAGGGCTTTAAATGAGGGAAAAAGCAAAACAAGAAATAAAAGAATGAGGGGATTTATTCCCCTCATTTTTTTCTGTTTTCTAAGCCTTTCAAATAGCGAAATGTTCCAGAGCGTGTTTCGCCGCCTGCTGTTGAGCGATTTTTTTGCTTTGACCTTTTCCCGAACCCTTGACTTCGCCGTTTATGAGTACATCGTAGCAGAAAATCTTTTCATGTGCCGGCCCCGATTCATGGGTGAGTTCATAGAGAATCACGCTGTCGGGGTTTTGCTGGACCATTTCCTGGAGGGTGGTTTTATAATCCCCCACGATATTCACCGACGTTGTGAGGTTTTTATCCGGGAGGAATCCGACAATGAAATCACGTGCGGAAGACAAGCCTGAATCGAGATAAATCGCCGCAATCAAAGCCTCGAAAGCGTCCGACAGGATGGATTTTCGGTTACGGCCTCCCGTACGCTCTTCCCCTTTGCTCATCATAATCTGTTCGCCCAACCCGATTTTCAGCGCGTAATTGTACAATGCTTCTTCACAGACCAGTCCTGCACGGATTTTCGTCAATTGCCCCTCCTTGTGTCCGGGTAATCGGGAATACAGGTACTCTGCCGAGACCATTGAAAGCACGCTGTCCCCCAGGAATTCCAGGCGTTCGTTACATAAATCGGTTGCGGAAGAATGGGTGAGTGCCAGTTTCAGAAGGGATTTATTCTTGAAGGAATATCCCATGACTTTTTCGAAATCGTTTTTCATTTTCACTTTAAAGTGGCTACCTTTCAGGGGCGTTCGACGGGGTGACGAATCGGGTCACGGGTGAACCGTTCTTAACCCAGTTCCAATAATAGCGAATCTGCCAACGGTCATAAGAGCCGAGCGTTGCCGAAGGCGCGTTACTGCCGGTTGACATTACGGTGCGCAATTCACCGGAGTTGAAGTTCCTGTTACCCTGTCCGTCGGGGGTGATTGTTGCGGGCGGGCGGTCTACTCCCACCCCGCCGTAGAAGTCGTACAACCCGAACCCATGCCCGACTTCGTGGGTGATGATGTAGGTGTTTCCGCCGTTCGCCGCACTGATGATATAGTTGTCGCTTACCCTTGTTCCCCAATCACCGCCCGCACCACCGCCGAATCCGCGGGTCGCCCAGAGGTACATATCATAACGTGCATGAAGTCCGCCCGGATATTGGTAATTTGCAGTTCTGTAATTGGCGAATCTGGATAAACCCGCCGGCGCACTTGCCATGAACGCCTCATGTTGGATTCCGAGAGGGGTAAGGTGATTGTTGTTAACCCAGATTTGCTCGTTGGGTTGACGGTCTAAAATCAAGGAAGCATCACTGACCGCCCAACCGATGACCGTCACGGGGATTTCACCGAAAGGCCAATCCTCAAACCCAATAAGCGGGCGTGTCCACTTGTTGACTTCCTCATGAAGCATAGCCGCAATACGCTGACGTTCGGCTAAAGTTACCGCGCGGTCGGATTCCCAGCGTACAGCCCAGTTAATTGTTCCGTCACCCGCAAAGATTTGGTCGAAGATGAAGTTGTTCGCCCTGACACTGCCGTTAGCATTGAAGAAAACACGTTCCCCCGAGTTACGTTCGCCCAGCGGTTCTTCATGACGAACGTTCTTCAGCCAGTCAAAGTTTTCTTTAAAGGCGGCGGGAATATCGTCAAGGGTTTCACGCACAACCGGAGTCCAGCGAGCATAAATCACGGTGTTTTCGTTGAATTTAGTACCGTTCGCCCCCGAAATTACCCTTGTTCCGCCACTTTCCCGCGTGAACCAACCCGCGAAAGCCCAATCACCGTTTCTCGTCGGGGAAGGCAACGCAGTCATGAGATTTCCGTACGTGTCGGTCTTGCGGGTAGAATTAGCGGGTGAACCTTGATAATTCTCATTGAGGATTATTTCGAAACTGCCGTCCGGGGTTGCCGTTGCAGTAGTCGTAGTGGTTGTAATCGGGGTAGTAATCGTGGTAGCCGACGTGGTAGTCACTCGAGTAGTCGTAGTAGCCGACGTGGTAGTCGCACGAGTAGTCGTGGTAGCCGACGTGGTAGTGCTTGCAGACGTGGTCGTCGCACGAGTAGTCGTGGTAGCCGACGTGGTAGTGCTTGCAGACGTGGTAGTCACTCGAGTGGTAGTAGTAGCCGACGTGGTAGTGCTTGCAGATGAAGTCGAAGTAGTTTCGGTATCGGAAACGGTGGAATCGGAAGAATTATACGTACTTTCTTCGATTGAATCGCTCGTATCGGGCACGACATCGACGAGCATGCACCGGTTACAGTATCCGTCGGGGTGATTCTTCAGAAAACACTCCATTTTCGCCAGATGTTTCAGCGTTTCGAGTGCGTCGGCTATCGTAGGCTCTTCACCCTTGCTGAAGAAAGTCGAAGCCGATTTCGCGGCAAGGTTTCCCTCGATAGCGTTAGACATTTTTGCTAAGTACTTGAGGATTTCCAGGGTGTCTGAGATTGTAATCGTGCCGGTCCCGGTGACATCACCGCAACGATAGGGATAGACAGGATTGCTTTCGGCGGTTGTTGCGGGGAACATCACGAAAAGCGACAACAACATCGCAATCGTCAACAGAATAGGGGTTAGTTTCTTTTTCATGGTGAGACTCCTTGTATATTAAACGACTATATTAGCTTATTGAAAGTAAAGGGCAGGGCTTACCCTGCGGTGTTACCTTACATTCCCTACCATTATACCATATAGATTTGCTTTGTCAAGCGACTTTTTCGATATGTAAACCCCTGCCGAGAGTTCGAACCGCCCCAAATTGTACGGACTGCATAAAATCAAGGGAAAAGACTTAATCAAACAAGCCTGTCGAATCTCGGCAGGCTTGCTGATTCCGTTACGCCTCAATTACTCGTCATTCGACAAGTGCAGCAGGGCGAAGTCAATACACTGCATGATAAACTCGTTCCTGCTTATGTCAGATTGCGTTGCCAGTTTATCAATCAATTCCAGCTTTTCCACGCCAACCCGAAGCGAAATCAAGATTTTCTCGGCCTTTACGGGTCTGAATTCTGTTGGTTTGAATCCCATATATATCACCATCCTATATATTAATTATACTCTAAAATATATTTAAAAATATATATTGATTTTTGATATATTATATGATATAATATAAAAAACGAAAAGAGGGTTTTTAACCATGGATTACAAACAGATATACTACGAAACGTTTAACGCAATCACCGATATAATCGAACAGTTGAAGGCACTTCAAGCGCAAATGGAAGAAGCGGTTATTTCAGATGAGACGAATTCGGGGGGAGGAATGAAGACGGCGGATTCAAGCGAATCCTGTTGACTTTTCGGTTTAAGTCTGGTATAATGACAGCAATATGAAGCACAGAGAGGAAATATAAACATATGAGCGACGTTGTATTAGCGGCTGTAATCACCGGAGGGTGTACGATTATTGCCGCATTTATCGCATACCGATACGGGAAAAAAACCGGAGAAAAAAACACAAAAAAGAAACTGTTACCTTTTTCTAAATACCAAGGTGGTTATAGAATAACCCATGAAGAAGTTGAACTGTTTTTTAAAAGTCGGCATATAGTGGAAGTGAGACGGAAATCCAACTTCGTGGTAACTTCAAACTCGTTAAGCGAAATCAAGCATAGTATGTCATGGAGCGGGCAAAAATATAAGAAGAGTGTGCTTGATGACAACGATATAGCCAAGGGGTACTCTATAATTGATGATTCCGAACGGCAAATTTCTCCTTTTGATATAATCATCAATTTTCCTGAATTGAAAAAGGGTGAAACGGGAAGTTATACGATGACCACGCACGTAGAAGACGAGCAGAAATTGATGAAACCCTGCTTCGCGCACTTAATAAAATCGCCTTCCGACAAGTTAACTCTTAAATTAACAGTAAGGGGAAACCTGGTTGAATCTGTATGTTGGGCTATTAGTGCCGGTTCATTCGGAACGAATGTTCTATGCGAAAAGCAAACAGCACCATCCGAAGTCAACGGCGACTTGCAGGTTTATAAAATTGAAGAGAAAGAGCCTGAATTATTTCAATATTATTTTATTGAATGGAAATTTAAAAAATAGCTTTACAAATTGGGTTTGATATGCTATAATAGGCTTGTCAACTCTGTACAAGCCTATAACAGAAATCAAACATTATAAAAAACAAAATAATATAAAAGGAGGAATAAAATTATGGAGTGGGATTTACGCTAGCCCCTGTTTAAATCAAACAAGCCTGTCGAATCTCGGCAGGCTTGTTTTGTATTAACATATACTCTTTAACTCCGAAAATTCCTACGGAATTTTCTACGCTTTCGCTGACTCTTCCACAGCAACCGCGCAAGCAACCGTCGCGCCGACCATAGGATTATTACCCATACCGATTAATCCCATCATCTCAACGTGCGCCGGAACGCTCGAACTTCCCGCAAACTGCGCATCTCCGTGCATTCTTCCCATAGAGTCGGTCATTCCGTAAGAAGCCGGACCCGCCGCCATGTTGTCGGGGTGAAGCGTTCTGCCGGTTCCGCCGCCGGAAGCCACCGAGAAGTACTTCTTGTCGTGTTCGGTAGTCCATTTCTTGTATGTTCCCGCGACCAAATGCTGGAACCGCGTCGGATTCGTAGAGTTGCCCGTAATCGAGACTTCTACGTTTTCGTGCCGCATGACCGCCACGCCTTCGGTGACATCGTTACAGCCGTACACCCGGACTTTCGCCTTCTCTCCATCCGAGAACGCCACTTCTTTAACGATTTTCAGGTCGTCATTAGCGATGTCGTAATCGGTCTGAACGTAGGTGAACCCATTGATTCTCGAAATGATATATGCCGCGTCTTTACCTAACCCGTTCAGAATAACCCGAAGGGGTTCTTTCCGTGCTTTGTTAGCGGTTTTCGCAATTCCGATTGCGCCTTCTGCCGCCGCGAAGCTTTCGTGTCCCGCCAAAAAGCAGAAGCACTTGTTCTCTTCCATCAACAGCATCGCGCCGAGATTTCCATGACCGAGACCAACGTCACGGTTTTCCGCAACCGAACCCGGTATGCAAAACGCCTGCAACCCGATTCCTATCGTTGCCGCCGCTTCCGCTGCTGCGGTGATTCCTTTTTTCACGGCAATCGCAGTGCCGAGGGTGTATGCCCACACCGCATTCTCGAATGCGATAGGTTGAACCCCTTTTACGATTTCTTCGACGTTGATTCCCTTAGAAAGACACAGGTCGCGTGCCGCTTCCAGGTTTTCAAAACCGTATTCTTTAAGTGCGACATCGATTTTCTCTTGTCGCCTGTTTTGACCTTCAAACTTTATACTACTCATGAGTCTCCTCGCTTTCATTATTTTTATTATTGCTCCGCAACGAAAGTCTTGACACTCACAGCAAAGCCGCTCGTGACTTGTGTCAAGCCGTCTGCCGTCGGGCGAAGCCCGCCGCGCCACGGCTCTTCTCAAGCTTTCGTTGCTCAAAATTGCCCTGCGTCTCGCCCCTGCGGGGCAACCGACGCAGTTGGCGAATTAAACCGACAAATGTCAAGACATTTGTTGCGGTTTAATAATTCGGTGATGCGCGGCTTATTTAAGAATATCTTGATAAGCCGTTTTTCAGTCTCTTAATTCTCAAGTCATTCTCAAATTTCCGACGGAATAATCAACGCAAGAATAAGATAGGTGAGCCATCCCACCCCGGGAATGACAACCGCAAGAACCCGCACGATAATCGGGTCAATCCCCGTATACTCTCCTATGCCTCCGCAAACCCCCGCAAGCCACCGATTATCTCGTGACCTGTACAGTTTTTTACCGCCCATATTCGCCTCCTGTTTACGCTATTTCTTGTATTCTGCTTATTCTTCTCTCGGGTCGATTGTCTTGACCGCTTCGGCGAATCTGCCGTAAGTGCCGACGTTTGCTTTATACGCTTCATCGGGGGACTTCCCTCTGCGAATATCTTCGAGCATCTTGCCGACCCTCACAAATTCATACCCGATAATCTCGTCGTTCTTATCAAGGGCGAGTTTATTGATATACCCCTCCGCCATTTCCATGTAACGAACGCCTTTATCTTTGGTTGAGAAAATCGTCCCCACTTGACTGCGGAGTCCTTTTCCTAAATCTTCGAGTCCCGCACCGACCGGCAATCCGTCTTCCGAAAACGCCGTCTGGGTTCTTCCGTAGGCGATTTGCAAAAACAGTTCCCTCATGGCAACGTTGATTGCATCACAGACTAAGTCGGTGTTCAATGCCTCCAGAATGGTTTTCCCGGGGAGGATTTCCCCTGCCATAGCTGCCGAGTGGGTCATACCCGAACAACCGATAGTTTCTACCAACGCCTCCTCGATAATTCCGCCTTTGACGTTGAGGGTCAATTTACAAGTCCCTTGCTGCGGGGCGCACCAACCTACCCCGTGGGTTAATCCGCTTATGTCGCCGATTTGATAGGCATTCACCCACCTTCCCTCTACAGGAATAGGTGCGGGCCCGTGTCCGGTTGCGTTCCTGACGGTACACATCTGTTCAACTTCGTGCGAGAATGTTACCTTGCTCATTAATTTCTCTCCCTTTCTTTCTTTTAACGGGGGCGAATCCCCCGGGTTTTATTTTAAATGGGGGAGAATCCCCCAAACCCCCTGTCGCTTCGCAGGGAAACCCTGCTACGCTCCCTAAAGAAATGGGGGATTCTCCCTGTTTAAAACAACATATCTTTCCTAATTATACACTATAGATTTTCGATTGTCAAGCGTAAATCTATATTAAACCGCGCTAATTCCCCCAATATTTACGGTCGAGACTTCGATAGCTGATTGCCATCGAAACGTGTTTCTTGGAAATCAGCCCGCCCCCGTCTAAATCCGCCGCCGTCCGCGCGACCTTGAGGATTCGGTCGTATGCCCGCGCCGACATTCCCAGTTTATCGAACACATTCTTAATCAGCTCCCTCGCCGCATCTTCCATAACACAGAACTCGCTCAACATAGACGGTTCAATTTCCGAGTTGCTCTTGACCGCCGTACCCTTGTACCGTTCTTCCTGGATTTTTCGCGCATATTCGACTTTTCGACGAATTTCCGCCGAACTCTCCCCTTTTTCGTGAACCGAAATCTCATTATAACTAACCGGATTGACTTCGATTTGAATATCAATCCTGTCAAGAACCGGCTGACTGATTTTACTCAAATACCGTGTAACCGCAGTCGGCGAACATACGCACTTTTTCGTCGGGTGTCCGAAATTGCCGCAGGGGCAGGGGTTCATCGCGGCAACCAACATGAAGTTGCACGGATACCTCACCGAGCCGGTCGCTCGTGAAATGACAACCTCCCGATTCTCGACCGGTTGCCGCAGGGTTTCGAGGGTTCGGCGGTCAAACTCCGGAAGCTCATCCAAAAACAACACCCCGTTATGCGCAAGGGAAATCTCTCCCGGGCGCGGAACACCGCTTCCGCCGCAAAGTCCCGCGGCAGAAGCCGTATGACTCACCGGACGAAACGGGCGGGTGACTATAAGCGGTTCGTTCTTGTCGAGAATCCCCGCGACCGAGTGTACCTGAGTGGTCTCGATACTCTCATCGAAGGTCATGTACGGTAACACCGAGGGAATCCGCTTTGCCAGCATCGACTTTCCCGTGCCGGGTGTGCCAATCATAAGTATATTATGGAATCCCGCGGCGGCAATCGTCAATGCCTGTTTGACGTTTTCTTGCCCCTTCACGTCGGCGAAGTCGGGCAGGTCTTGTTCCGACGGCGGCTTCGCAACATACGGCTTATGCGGGCGAAGGGTGTCTCCCCCCCTGAAATACCGGAACATATCCCCAACATGAGCGACCCCGTACACCTCCACCCCCGAAACCACAGCGGCTTCTGCGGCGTTTTCCTGCGGGAGGAAGACAGCGTTCATGCCGTTTTTCTTGGCTTCGATTGTCATAGTCAACGCGCCCGAAATCGGTTTCACTCCCCCGCCGAGACTGACCTCACCGAAAAATACCGCCTTGCTTAAATCAACCCGGATATCGCCCTCCGCCGCTAAAATCGCCGCCAGAATAGCTAAATCGTAGGAAGAGCCCGCTTTTTTGACAGAAGCGGGCGTAAGATTTATTACGAGCGATTTATTTTGCAGTTTGATTCCGGAATTTTTCAACGCCCCGAAAATACGGTGCTTGCTTTCCTGGACGGAAGCATCGGCTAACCCGATAATCTGAAAATCCGAAAGTCCTTTGTCGGCATTAATTTCGGTCACGACCGGGAAAGCGTTCATGCCGAACAACCCAACCGAGTTAATCTGTGTGAACATTACAAGTCTTCCTTAAATTTTTACTTCAAACTAGTCCGCATAACTATCGAAATACCCTTGAACCAACACAACCGGTGTGCCTTTATCCCCCGAACCGCTGGTTAAGTCACAAAGACTGCCCAGCAAATCGGAAAAACGCCGCGGGGTCGTTCCTTGTGAAGACATATCGCCGACTAAATCCGCTTTTTTGGACTTAATCAACTCTTGAATATCCGACTCTTCACTGCTCACGTTATCTGCCAAATACTTGATTTTAAGTTCGTTCGGCGTACCTTCGAGTCCTTTTGTGAATCCCGGCGAAACCACCGGGTCAGCCAACTCCCAAATCCCGCCGACCGGGTCTTTGAATGCACCGTCACCGTACACCAACACCTCAATCTTTTTGCCGGACTCTTTATACAAACGCGCACCGAGTCCTTCTGCAAAAGCTTGAGCGTCCCGCGGGAACAACTTGATTGTGTTGTCTGTAGCCAGGTTCGAACCCAACACCCCATAATCGGGATGCCAACCGCTTCCGTTTTTAGAAGCGTTCAGAACCTCATCCAAAGTAATCACGTTTGCCCCCGCCGATTTCAGACGACGTTTTGAACGGTGACGGGTATGAATATCCGCCGCAATTACGTTTTTGGTATATTTGAGAATTTCGCACGGCTCATTAGCGAGGATTATTTCGGCTTTACCGTCGGTGATTTCCTTATAATACTCGATATAATCGATTCCCGTGAAGGGGTGAGAAGGTTTCCCGAAGAGTTTCGTAAATTCGTCTGCCGTAAAAACATCGGTATACGGATTAACCCCCTTCTCGTCGAGAACGTCCATGTTTATGAGCGGATTGCCCACTTCGTCCGACGGATACGCCAACATGATGTACAATTTCTCCGCGGCTAACGAAATCCCCCGCAGTATATGGGAAAATCGATTACGGCTTAAAATCGGGAGTGTCACCCCGATAACCGAACCGGATTCCGGCAGGTTAAGCTTTGCTTTTATGTCTTCGGCGACCTGTTCCAACGTGGCATAATTCCCTTGCGAACGTGCCACCACCGACTCGGTCACGCCAACCACGTCTCGGTCACGAAGCGTGAAGCCCCCTTCTTCGGAAGATGCCGCTTCCAGAATTGAATCTGCCACGACCTTCTCCAAATCCATACCTTGTTTGATAATCGGCGTGCAAATCCCCCGCGAAACAACCCCTACTTTTTTCATTTCCAAACCATCCCTTTTATATATTTATTTAAATTTAGATTGAAGGTAAAGCTACCTTTGTAATCTTGAGACCTAATTCAACCGCCTGTTCGTAGATATAACAGCCTTGCGAATCCGGCAGGTCAGACTCAGGCTCACCACAAAAAATCAGCCGTCCGCACTCCCTCAACATGAAATCGGCAGCCGCCCGTTCAAACATGACGTATTCTTCCTTCAGGAACTCCCGATTGCCGTCTATATCGAAATCAAGATAAATGGGGATTGTCTGGGTACAATCCCTGTGAACATCGTAATACTCATTCCGCCATTCTTCTGTGTAGCAGAATGCCTGGTTCTCATGCGGAACCGCGACATAAAGCATTATGTCGTTGTCATTCATGAGACTGATTACAATCTGCCCGCCCCAGATAGGAAACCCGTAGCTTCCGTCGATGTAAAACTCATCGACACCATGTCCGTGAAGCGTCCCTATTGTGTTTCTGAGTAAAACGTTCGTTCGCCTATACTCGAAACTTTCTTTATTGCACCCGAAAGAAATTCGGTAAGGCGCAATCCCCGAAATAATGCACCTGTTTCTTTTTTTCATAACACCCTTGAATCAAATATCTTCTAATAAAACGAACGTACTTTTTTTATATTCTTCGCGACCTGCTGATATAATTGCTTTTTCTTCCGACGTTAAGTCAGCCTCGATATCTAATTTTGACAGATATTTAGCTGATTTAGGCGAAACTTTTACTTCCATAACTTACAACACCCTTGAATTATTCATAATCAGCTCGAACTTGAGTTTCAACGCTTCTGCCGCTTTACGGCAAAGCACCATTCTATCTAGAAAAATCTCGAAATACTCCATGATTGAACTGATTTCTTCGTCAATTGTAAGCGAAAGCGATACCGTACCCAAATCCTCCGACACGGCAACGTCCGACTTCACGCAGGCATAATTCACCCTATCGTGAATGTCCTGGGTTACGTTCACACCTTTTTCTTCCTCGTGAACGGGGTGACGAACCCGTGAACGCCGCACATCGGTCTTATCGGCGAGAATCACCGCCGCCGCAATGGGATTAACCGGGCGCGCCGTCTTCTCGTCGTGGTTGCCGATTGCCGAGACAATCACAGCGATTTCTTCGGCGGGCATTCCCATACCGTCAAGCAAACGGAACGCCATTACCGCACCGCTCTGCGCGTGGTCTTCCCGATTGATGAGATTTCCTATATCGTGCATATATGCCGCAATCTGCGCTAATTCGCAAGTGCGTTCGTCATAATCCAGCCGTGACAGAATCTCATACGCTGTTTTAGCCGACTTCTCGGCGTGTGCCGTGGAATGTTCGGTATAGCCAATCGAATATAAAGCGGCATCTGCGTGTGCGATATACGTCCCGATTTCTTTATTCTGTTTGATATATTTGTAGGTTATATTACTCAATGGTTTCCCCCCGATTCTCCAGAATCTGTCCCTGCAATTCTCGTATACTATTCATTATACGCTCCGACACTCGTTTGAGTTCGCGTCTTCCCGCACCGACTTCTTTCGGTTCTTTGGAATTAAAACCCTCCACCGCCACTTCATCCGCGGGAATCATGTCTCCAACCGCAAAATCGAGATTCTTGGGCGAACCGCCCAGTCCGTACATAATACACACCGGAAGAACCGAAACCCCTGCCGTCGCGGCAATCAATGCCACACCCGACTTGCCTTTACCGATTGTTCCGTCCTTGGAACGTGTACCCTCGGGAAAAATCACGAAAACTTTTCCTTTTTTTAAGTCCGAGATAGCGCGTTCTATAGCCGAATTATCACTCGACCCGCGTTCTACCGGGAATGCACCGCACATTCTTATAATGAAAGCGAAAAAACGGCTCTTCTTGAACAGTTCGACCTTCGCCATGAACGAAAATCTGCCTTTCACCACGGCGGCAATCGCCGGGGGGTCGCTGTAACTTCGATGATTGCAAGCGATTATATACCCGCCGGAATACTTTTTCGGCAGTTTTTCCCTGTTATAAACGGTGATTCTGTACTTCGCCTTAAAATATAACGCAACGAACCCCCGCAAAAACCGATAAAAGAAGTTACCTAACATCATTTATGACTCCCAAAACCTTCTCGACTGAGCCTTCAAAATCGCTTCCCGTGGTATCAACTAAAACGGCATCATGTGCCTGTTTCAGCGGTGCGTGTTCCCGGTGAGAATCATCGTAGTCGCGCTTGTTTAAATTCGCCAGAACCTGCTCATAATCTGCGGCAATCCCTTTTTCGACTAACTCATCATAGCGACGTTTCGCGCGTTCGGCAGCGTCGGCGGTAAGAAAAATCTTCACGTCGGCTTTCGGCAGAACAACCGTTCCGATGTCTCTGCCGTCCATTACAACCGACTCTTTTTCCGAAAATGAGCGTTGTAAATCCAACAAATATGCCCGAACAGCAGGATTCGCCGAAATCCGCGACGCTAACATGGAGGCTTTCGGTGTGCGGATTTTGTCGGTGAAGTCATCCCCTTCTGCGAACACCCGCTGAACCCCCTCAACAAATCGCAGACTTACGTCGGGTTTACGTTGAGTGAGGTATTCGGCAGTGGCAGAATCATCCCCTACGTCTATGCCGTTTTCGTCGCAATAAACGCCGAGCGTTCGGTAAAGCGCGCCGGTATCCACATAGATGAACCCCAGTCGCCGCGCAACTTCCCGCGAAATCGTGCTTTTCCCTGCACCGACAGGCCCGTCAATCGCTATAGTTGTTTTGCTTTTCATTGCGGCACCTCTTTTATATATAATTAGTTATATTGCAAATCTTATTTGGATTTAGCAAAGCCAAATGCAAACCCTCACCGACCTATCATTATTTAGCTTACCATAAAATAAATTAAAAGTCAAGGCTTTACAAAAACAAGAATATAGTGTATAATGCTTTTCATGAAACAAGTATACATCTTCTCGGACGGTGCGTGTTCGGGGAACCCGGGGCCCGGCGGGTGGGGGGCGATTCTTCGGTATGACGGCAAAGAAGCTGAAATCTCCGGCGGGGAATCCCACACCACCAACAATCGCATGGAACTCACCGGGGTAATCGAAGCGTTGACACGTCTGAAATATCCCTGCAAAGCGAAAGTCAGAACCGACTCTCGCTATGTTGTAGACGGAATCACAAAGAACTGGGCGAAATCCTGGCGAAAAAACAACTGGGTCAAAAGCGACAAGAAGCCCGCATTGAATCCTGATTTATGGGAAAAGCTCCTCAACCTGTGTGAAACCCACCAAGTCGAATTCGAGTGGATTAAAGGACACGCCGGTCATGCCGAGAACGAACGCTGCGACCAACTCGCCGTGCGGGAACGCGATAAACATTCAAGAAAGTCATGAAAAAATACACAATCGAAATTTGCATTAACGCCGGATTTTGTTCGGGGATTCGCAGGGCAATAGCCCTGGGGGTCAACGCGGCGGAAAAACACGGCAAGGTCTATACACTGGGAGAACCGGTTCACAACGACGATGCAATTCGGCTTCTGCGGGAGAAGAATGTTTTCCTGTGTGAATCACCACTCGAAGAAATGCCCGAAGACGCGGTTATTATTATAAGGAGTCACGGGGTCGGCAGGGAAGTCTACGAAAAACTGGAACAGCGAAAAAGTCCTTATTACGACGCGACCTGCCCTTACGTGAAAAAAATCCACGAGATTGTCTCACGGGATTACGGCGGGGAAACAGTCACGCTGATTGCCGGAGACGGAAGACATCCCGAGGTTGAGGGGATTGTCGGTCACGTCAACGGAGAGGCTTTTACGGTGAATTCGGTCGAAGAATTAGAAAAGTGCCTGCAGAATCTGAAAAATTTGCAAAAATTACAAGCAAACGGAGGAATCCGCAAGAATACAGTGATTTTCGTGTCCCAAACTACGTTTAACCAACAAAAATGGGGAGAATTTAATAAAATTATCAAAAAACACTGTACAAATGCCGAAATTTTTGATACAATATGTAATGCGACCGTGGAACGACAAAATCAAACCCGGGAATTATCACGAAAATCCGACATTATGTTAGTCATAGGGGCGAAGCACAGCAGTAACTCGGTCAAGTTACATGAAATCGCCGCAGAGAATTGCCGCCGCACTTTCTTTATCGAAAACGCGGGCGATTTGAATATACCGCAAATCAAGCGCCAATTGTCCGAATTTTCTGAAAATGAGGACGTTAAAATAGGCATTACCGCCGGGGCAAGCGTGCCGGCGGAAATAATTAAGGAGGTTCATACTATTATGAACGAGGAAATGAAGAATGTAAATTCGGAAACAGAAGCCGATTCCGGCTTCGACTTTATGGCGGAGGTGGAAAAGACTTTCCCGCCGAAAATATATGCAGGGAAGAGGGTCAAAGCCTATGTGGTCGCCGTCAACAACAACGAAATCGTTGTTGATTTAGGCAGCAAACATTCCGGGTACATACCCGCGGATGAGGTGGGGGGAGACCCCGGAAGTTCAATCCACGACATGGTTAAAGTCGGTGACGACATCGACTGTCTTGTCACCAAAGTTAACGATGCCGAAGGGGTTGTCTACCTCTCGAAAAAGCGGGTGGACTCAGAATTAGGGTTCGAAAAACTCACGGTAGCCCACAGTGCAGACGCTGTACTCACTGGTTATGTAACATCGGTAGTCAATTCGGGTGTAATTGTCAGCTATGACGGAATCCGCGTTTTCGTGCCGGCTTCACAGAGCGGGGTTCCTCGTGACGGAAAGTTGGAAACCCTTCTGCGTAAAACCCTTAAATTCAAAGTGCTTGAAGTTGACGAACAGCGCAGACGAATTATCGGCTCGATTAGAGCGGCTTCCCGCCTTGAAGATGATGCTGTAAGGGCAAAATTCTGGCAGGAAATCGAAGTCGGCAAGAAATTCGTCGGCGAAATCAAGTCTATGGAAAGCTACGGCGTATTCGTGGATTTAGGCGGAGTTGACGGCATGGTTCACCTGTCGGAACTTTCGTGGAAAAGAATCAGACACCCTAAAGAGGTTGTTTCAATTGGCGATAAGCTGGAAGTCGCGGTTAAAAATTACGACCCGGACAAGAAACGCGTTTCGCTGACCGCAAAAAATCCCGACGAAAACCCCTGGACAAAGTTCCTGAATGAGTATTCGGTAGGTGATGTTGTTAAAGTCACCATCGTGAACCTGACCGCATTCGGCGCGTTTGCGCAGATTTGCCCGGGAATCGACGGATTAATCCACGTTTCGCAGATTTCACATACCAAAGTCAAGAACTCGCAAGAAGTTCTCACCGTCGGACAGGAAGTCGAAACGCAAATCACCGAAATCGATATCGAGAAAACCCGCGTAAGTCTCTCGATTAAAGCGTTACTCGAACCGCCGACGGAAACCGCAGAAGAAACTGTCGAAACTGTTGAAGCATCGGCAGAAACTTCTGAAGAAGCTGCCGAATAAAACGGGGGGATAAATCTATGGCTCAAATAGATACTAAAATCGCTCAACGAGATAAACTGTTTAATCTTTATGTGGCGCAACATTCGCCGAATAATATTAAGTTGCAAATCTCACAGACCCGTGCCGAGATGGATAAAGAAGATATCGAAGCGGTCGAAAACGAATTTAAATCGTGGTTGCAGGCAGAATCGGAGCATTGAAGCACAACGAAAGTTGTGAATCAATCTGCCGGTTACGTCGGGAACAATACTACTCAAAAAGGGTGCAGAATACGCACCCTTTTGCTTTTTTTGATTTTTTGAAAAAACTTTTATTTTTTCTAAACATTTCATGCAGTTGGATTGTGTAATGATTAGAGGGATAGCAAGAGTAAAGGCGGTGACGACTCTATTGCGTTCTGATTCCTACGAAGTGTGCGAAGTAAACGAGATTTATCAACGGCAGGTGGATGTGATTTACCGGGTCTGTCTTTCCTATGCCAAAAACAAAAGCGACGCAGAAGACTGCGTCAGCGAAACCTTCGTAAAGTTAATCAAGGCGAAACCGCAATTCAACGACCACGAACATGAGCGTGCCTGGCTGATTCGTACCGCGACCAACACCTGCAAGAATCTGCTGAAGCACTGGTCGCGAAAGTCACTGAATATCGATGATTGCGAGGATTCCCTCCCGACTTATGACGACCTACAGCAAAACACCGAAAAGTCCGACATTTTAGATGCAGTGCGAAATCTCCCCGAAAATCTGCGGGTACCGGTTTACCTTTATTATTATGAGGGGTATAAATCCGCTGAAATCGCTGAAATCCTGGATAAACCCCATTCAACCGTGCGAGGATACTTAAGCCGGGCAAGAGAATTACTTAGAACAACCCTCACAGATTATAATACAAAACACAGAAAGGAGGAAAGTTATGAACCCCATTAAAAATGAAGACGAATTTTTGAACGAATTTGACAAAATTCTGGAAAAAGCATTCCGACAAGCCTACGACAACGACGAAATCAATCTCGATAATGCGGCAAAGTCTCGTATACTGGAAAACATTCACGCTAAAGCGCGAACCCCCGAAATAAATCCCGCACGAACGACCTTCCGGGTCACGAAACTGTCCCGCAGAGGGTTCATGACGTTGGCGAGTTCGGCGGCTGCCATATGTATCATGTTCACGGGATTGTGGTTCGTGTTACATCGTGACAGCATGATTCCGCTTGAGCATCCCGAAACTACCGTGACTACCGAGATTACTCAAAAACAAGAAGCAACGGATTTTTCCATTGCCCCCGGAGGTGAGACTACCCTACCGTCAGGCAATGAATCTAAAAACGAGCATGATTCCGATGTGACCTCCGCCCCTGCAATTGAAAACGAGGGAACGCACACCCTTCCGTCGTATTCGCCGCAGAATCCGTCAAACCCGAACATCTCCCCGCCCGAACTTTCGCCGGGTAATTCTCCCCCTACCGAGGCCACCGGACGTTCGGCTAATTCTACGGCAGTGACTTCAAGAAACACTTCAACTTCAAGAAGCACATCTACCTCAAGAAGCACTACGACTTCACGTGTGACAACTTCAACAACTTCAACCTCAAGAAGCACGTCTACTTCGCGCGTGACTACTCCCGTAACTACCGCGACTTCACGTGCGACTACGACTATCGAGATTACGAGAGCGACTACTCATGTGACTACCGCAACTTCACGTGCGACTATGACTGAGATTACGAGGGCGACTACAACCGCCGGGCCGCGTCAGCCGAACAGAGCCGAACAGTTCCCGCCGTTTGGCGAAGCAAATCCCTACGATAATATGGCCGGTATCGATACATCGGCTACCGCCACAATGGCAACGAATCCGGGCGGAAACACCGGTTCATTTAACAATAATGGTTCAACGAGCGATGTCAGCACCGCCGGTGAAGGCTTCCCTCCTCACGACCTTACGGAAGAGCTTAACACAGACGAATTCGAGTTGCCGCCCCCGCTCCCGGAGTTGCCGAAATCCCTCGAGGAGCAATACAAACAGGAATACATCGACCTTTGGCGTTTAAATCGAACCGTTGAGGATTTAATCATGTGGCATTTCGGGGTTTATAACGGAAA
Source organism: Oscillospiraceae bacterium (assembly GCA_009777835.1). Taxonomy (GTDB): domain Bacteria; phylum Bacillota; class Clostridia; order Oscillospirales; family Ruminococcaceae; genus Ruminiclostridium_E. Next base: position 27,956 of record WRKZ01000015.1, read on the forward strand.
TACGGTAGTGGTTTTCGGAGTTTCAGGGGTGAATTACGTTCCGGGGGTCAGTGTACAAAATGTAGGCGGGTACAGTATCGTCTTTTCATCACAAGGGTACGAGTTGTTGGTTCGCACTCCTGCGGGTCAGTTTGTGGGAATCACCATGGCATATGAGCGCGGACTGCTCACCCGCCGTGACCTTTTCGCAATCAAGTATTACACGAATCCGTGGGCGTTTTGGTAGCTGTTGCACTCGGCAGATTTTCAATCTGCTTTTAAATAGAAAATCCGTGTAGATTCGTTTGAATCTACACGGATTTATTTGTTTCAGCCTACGAGCTCTTGTTTTGCTTTACTCTCGTCAAGCTCACCTGCTCGACGGCAAAGCCGCCGACCCGTGAGCTATTGTTTTGCTTTGCTCTCGTCAAGCTCACCTGCTCGACGGCGAAGCCGCCGACCCGCGAGCTCTTGTTTTGCTTTACTTCTTTTTCTTCTTGCCTAAAGCAAAGAGAACAATCAGAACCACAAACGCCACACCGGCGGGGATAATCGCCGACCATAAATCAACACCGACTGCCGGGTTGGTCGCGGCTTGGTTCAGTACTTCAAAATTCGCCAATTCCAACACTTCCTTCATACAATTCTAGCCTATGACTTTGCCTTCAATATTATCGGTGAGTTCTCTTGCAGCGTCTTCAATCGCAAGAACTTCATCAACAAAACTGTCGTACACGGCTTTGTCATTAACGTAGATTTTAACATCTGTCCAGTGGATTGTCAACTCAATCTCGTCAACGCCGTCGTTTTGAACTACCACGCCGAATTTGTTAACTCCGCCACCGAGACCTTCTTCGTTGACTTCTTGGTCGAAAGCGTATTCTTTGTCATCGCTAACATCATCGATATAAGCGTATCCGCCAATTTCGGTAGCTTTGAATGCGTTTATATCCCATGTAGCAGTCATGACTGCGCCCCATTCGAACGGAGTTTCATCATCGACAACTTGTTCAAGAAGATTTTCCGCGAGCAGTGTGTATCCGCCGAACCCTATAATTCCGCCGGGTTGAATAAATGCTTGGACATTACCCACTGTTGAAGTATCTAATTCACCCGATTTCGGTACAAGATAGAAAGATGCTTCGATTTTAGAAACGCTTTCCCAGAAACTTCCGTTTTGGGAAACGAGGGTTTGATATAATCCGTCAACGTCTTGATAAGAACCATCGCCGTAATCCGGGAAACCATCGTTAGGTCTCGGATATCCCTGGAATCCGAAGATTCTGATTGCGCCTTCGCCGCCGCCGCCTTCGCCGGACATATTACCGCCGAGTTTTACTTCCATTCCGTCGGGTCTAACCGTGAAATCACGGCTGCTGAATTTGACTACACCGAAGTCAAATTCTTGAGGTTCGGTGAGACTGTCCGGGTTGTTGTTTTCGCCTTCGGTAGTAGAGCCGCCGCTTGTGCCGGTTGTTCCGTCGTCGGTAGTCGTGGCTGTGCCGTCATCGTCTTTACACGCCGTCATGGTAAGTACCGTTGTGAACATCGCGAGTGTCATCAGCAGGGATAAGAGTTTTCTTGCTTTTGATTTCATAAAAATTTTTCCTCCGTTTTACATTAGATTTTTATTTGCGGGCTTCCCTCAAAAATCTTCAAGGAAAGCCCTTGTGCTAATCCGCTTGAATCAGCTTTTTACCGTAATTGCTTAATTTTCAACAATCATTACCCGATGATTTTCGAGAACTCCCTCATTATAGTATCCAGGAGCGCGTAGGATGCTTTTTGGGTCGTGCCTACGCAGGTGTAATAGACCTTCAACTTCGGTTCGGTTCCCGACGGTCGAACAATCACGACCGAATCACCCTCCAACACGAACTTCACCACGTTAGATTTAGGCAAAGAAATGCTCTTCGGCGGATTCTTCGGGTTTTTGAAATCAACAATCGTCCGCGCCGAATAATCGTAGAAGTGGGTCACGTCAATTCCGGCAATCTGCCGCGGGACAGACCTGCGGAGCTGTTCCATAATCGACTTCATTTTCGCCATGCCCGATGAACCTTGAAACTCCAGATTCTGGGTATAATGATGATAGTATCCGTAGTCCTCGTACATTTTTCGGCGTGCCTCAAGAAGAGACGAGCCGTTCTTGCGGTAAAACGCTGCCATTTCGCAGATGAGCATACTCGCGCAGACCGCATCTTTATCACGGACGTAGCTTCCCGCCAGATACCCGTAACTCTCTTCGAAACCGTAGATGAATCGGTTGACTTCGCCTTTCTTCTCCAGTTCGCCGGCAATCCCCGCAATAAACTTGAATCCGGTAAGGGTATCCACCGACTTAACCCCGTATTTTTCGGCGATTTTATCGGCAATCGCAGTAGAAACAATGCTCTTCACTGCGACCGGCTTAAGCGGAAGGGTATCGGCGGCTTTTCGCTCACGGCAGATATATTCGAGGAGCATCGCCCCCACTTCATTTCCGGAAAAGAGCGAGTAACCATCCGCGGCATCATCATCTCGAACGGCAATTCCCACGCGGTCACAATCGGGGTCGGTAGCAATCAGCAAATCCGACTGCGTTTTCCTGCATACATCCAACCCGACCTCCAACGCTTCCCTGAATTCGGGATTGGGGTACGGACAGGTGGGAAAGTTTCCGTCGGGGTTCGCCTGTTCGGCAACCAACGTAACATCGTTTATCCCGATTTCTTTCAGAATCCGGAGTACCGGCTTTTTCCCCGCACCGTTCAACGGCGTGAACACGACCTTCAGCCCCGAATCGGCACAGACATTCTTGTGAAGAGACTGTTCCTTGACGTTCGCGAAATAATCCTCGATAACGTCTTCATCAATCTTAGTAATCATGCCTTTATCGAAAGCTTCGTCAAAATCCGCCATTCTAACGTCTTGACTGCTGAACAAGTCGAGCTTATCGACCCGTTTAATCACCACTTCCGAATCTTCAAGCGAGAGTTGGCAACCGTCCCTGCCGTATGCCTTGTATCCGTTGTATTTAGCGGGGTTATGGCTTGCGGTAATGACAATTCCCGCATCGCATTTGAGTTTCCTCACCGCGAAAGACAGCATAGGGGTCGGCATGAGTTCGCTGTAGATGTGACACTTAATATCGTTTGCGGCAAGAACCTGCGCCGCAGTCCGTGCAAAATATGCCGACTTATGCCGGCTGTCGTATGCAATCGCAACCGATTTCGATTTACCGGGCCGCCCGGAATTAACGAAATCGGCAAGCCCTTGTGTCGCACGGGCAACCGTGTAGAAGTTCATGCGGTTTGTCCCCGCACCGATTACCCCGCGGAGTCCTCCTGTACCGAACTCAAGCTCGCGATAGAACCTGTCTTCCAAATCGCCCTCTATCTTCGTGATTGTTTCACGGTCGTTGGCGGTTTTTGCTTCTGCCAGACTCTTCTCGATTTTCCGCAGCTCTTTCACCAAATCGGGGTCGCCAACAGCATTTTTGAGCCAGTATTCGAACTTTTCGGCAATAGCCTTGTTTGTTAGATTCATCAGAACTCTTATCACCTCCGAAACAGTTTTCGTGAAAAACAGGGGTGGCGGGGCTCGAACCCGAAACAACGGTTTTGGAGACCGTCATGTTACCATTACACCACACCCCTACATTTAAGAATGGGGATTCTCCCCCACTTCAAAATCTATTCTAGCATAAAATTTAAGTCGTGTCAAGATTTTTGCAAATATTTTTATTTTTATGTGAGATACTAGCAAATATACCAAATATGTAAGAGAGGTTTCATCTGCTATTATGAAAATCACAATAAAAATTTTAACGGCGTTCCTCGCTGTGATTACTGCTTTTACAGGACTCGCAAAAATTTCCCGCGCCGAGAGCATCGCCGATTTAAAACCCGCAGAAGTCCCGATTCTGATGTATCATTTCCTTGTCGAAAACAAGGGAGAACATCACATTTCGCCCGACGAGTTCGAGCGTGACCTCATCTTCCTGCAAAAGAACGGCTACACGACCATCGGCATTTCCGAGCTGATTGCGTTCGTCTACGACAACAAGCCGCTCCCCCCCAAACCCGTTATGCTGACCTTCGATGACGGATACTACAACAATTACTACCACGGATTCCCTCTGTTGCAGCAATATCAGTCCAAAGCCGTCATCTCGATTATCGGCGACCACACCGACATCTGGTCGGGGAATTTCTACGAGGATATGCAAAACGGACACATGACCTGGGAGCAAATCCGTGAAATGACCGATTCCGGCTTAGTTGAAATCGGCAACCACACCTATTCCATGCACCAAAACAAAGGCGGAAGAAAAGGCTGTATGCGCAAAGAGGGCGAAGAACTCATGGACTATCAACGGCTGTTCGGCAGAGATGTCAACCACCTTCAAGAGCGGATTTTAAGCGAATGTGGGTTCACCCCCGACTCGTTTGCGTTCCCCTACCACGCCGTCTGCGACGATGCTTTGCAAGTCCTGCGGATTCTGGGATTCCGTGCCGCTTTCACCGGGAGCGCGAACGGCGGGAAGCCGAACACAATCACCCCCGGGGATACCGACTGCCTTTTCGACCTGCGGCGGGTTAACCGTTCACGCTTCCGCACCGCCGAGTCCATCCTCACGAATCACTCAAATTAGTCAAACCACTCGAATTACTCGCTTTATCTCGCTACTCACATCCTATTCAAATTCATCTTCAGAGTCGCGGTCATTCCAGAGTACGACCAGTTGATTCAGCTCTTCCTCGGTAAGAGAAATCCCTTTGCCCATACGTTCACCGTCCGGCGACCACGGACGAATATCGAACTTAGGTGCGCCTCCGTTCCAACTCACCATGTTGAGTTTCGTTTGCCAACCTTTCGCATTTTCGGAGATTACCCCCAATTCTTTTGTAACTTCATAACTGAAATCTGCCATTTTTTATTCCCTTTCTTTCTATTAATAGTTATTTCTTGCCTGACTTCACCGGATTATATTCTGCATCGATTACGTTATCGAACAACGCAAAATACTTCGGCGGAATGATTTTGTTGATGTGATGCCGACCGAAAAACCACCTCTTGAACTCGGTCTTTCGGCTGATTTCGTCTAATTCATAGCTTATGTTTTCGTCCTTTTGCTTGCTCTTACGACCGCCTAACGCGAGAAACTCGGAAATCTGCGTCGGCGGCTCATAACTGATAATGTAATCGACCTTGAAGTCGGCTTTCGCAAGGGAGGTCATTGCTGTTTCATAATCTGCCGGATTCGTCCCGGGATTAGCCCCCGGCGTTTCCGACGGAGTATCCGGTTCGCCCCCGCCGAAGGTCAAGATTTTCTTGTCGGCGATTTCAAAAACTTGACCCCGCATCAACTGCCGCAGTTTGCCGCTGATTTTACGGGTCTTCCCTCCGCACCAGTTTTCGACCTCGTACGATTCAAGTTCGTCGAAGTTCTCATGCGCACCCTCCACGAACAGCACATCGAATCTGCGCTTCCCCAACCACTTGAGGAGACGTTTCTCTTTATTCCCGCCATCCCAGATGAACCCGAAGTCTCCGCATATTATGAGAGAATCTCGTTTTCGGATTTTCCTGAACGCCGGCTGCTTGAATCGTTCTATATCCCCGTGTGTATCGCCGGTTACATAGATTTTCGGGGTTTTGACTTTTTTCAAACCGCAAATCCTCCTTTTTTGAAATGGGGGATTCTCCCCCAAACCCCCTGTCGCTCCGCAGGGAAACCCTGCTACGCTTTGTTTAAAATGGGGGATTCTCCCCCAAACCCCCTGTCGCTTCGCA
>WRKZ01000016.1 GCA_009777835.1 Oscillospiraceae bacterium
TCGTACGTATTCGGCTCGTACGGATTCGGCTCGTACGTTCACAATTCGTTGGAAACGTTTCTCTCCGATTTGAAAAGCAATCCTGAATGGCGATTGTCGGATTTTGAACCGTTAAACTTTTACGGATATGGAATCGATTTGATATGAATGAGTTGAATGTGATTTACTCGCTATCGACCGCACCACACGCAGTCACCAAACCGAACGCCCCGGTTGCGTTGGACAAGTTTGAACTGTATACGGCGGCGTTGTCGGCAATCACCCGAAGGAGTGCGGGGAATAAGACGTTAATGTACTGTGACAGTTGCGGTGCGGAATATTTTGAGCGAATCGGGTTGTGTGATTTGTGGGACGAAGTCAAGCCTACACTTCCGGATGATTTAGAGGGGATTAACCCGAAAATGTTCTGGGCGGCGGGAAAATTGTTCGCTTTGAAATCCACCTCTTGTCCGGTCTTGATGCTCGATACCGATTTCATTGCGTGGTCGCTTCCGGAGTTAAAGGGCGATGTGGTTGCGGCACATAGGGAAGATATTTTACCGCATATATATCCCGAACTTGACCGATTTAAAATCAAGCGTGATGATTTCGACTTGCGGTTGTACAGTCACGTTCAACCGTTGAACACGGCTTTTTTGTACATGAACAACGCGGAGTTCAAGCGGTATTACGTTGATTTTGCGATTGAGTTTATGAAAACGTCGGAAGACTGTGACGACTATCTCACCCACATGGTCTTTGCGGAACAGCGGCTTCTTGCTATATTGGCGGAGACACGCGGGATGGAAGTCGGGACTGTGATTGAGTGGGGGCAGCAGCTAAATCAAGGGCGATATACACATACTTGGGGGGCAAAGCAGCGTATGCGGGAAATCCCGAGTGAGTGCGAACGCTTCTGCGAGAAATGCAGGGTGAGAATCAGAAGAGATTTCCCGGAGTGGGGATATATAATCGAATTAATTGAAAGGCTGTAAAAACACATGAAAACTAAATACATTTTCGTTACCGGAGGCGTTATTTCCGGAGTAGGAAAAGGGATTACCGTGGCTTCCCTCGGCAGATTGCTGAAAAGCCGCGGCTATAAAGTCACGATTCAAAAGATGGACCCGTATATCAATGTTGACCCCGGCACGATTAATCCTTGTCAGCACGGTGAAGTTTTCGTCACCGATGACGGGGCGCAAACCGACCTTGATTTAGGGCATTATGAACGCTTCATAGACGAGAATCTCACGGTTTCAAACTCGGTGACTACGGGAAAAATCTACTGGAGTGTTCTTAATAACGAACGCGAAGGTGCATATGATGGGGCGACCGTTCAGGTGATTCCGCACATTACGAATGAAATCAAGAATCGGATTTACACGGTTGCGGCTTCTGGGAATCTCCCTGATGTGGTTATTACCGAAATCGGCGGAACTGTCGGCGATATTGAGTCTACGCCGTTCCTTGAAGCTATTCGGCAGGTCGCTACAGATAAAGGCCGCGAAAATGTTATGTATATTCACGTTACCCCGATGGTTGAGGGGTGCGGTGAGTTGAAGACTAAACCTACCCAACACTCGGTCAAGACACTTTTGTCGCTGGGAATCCAACCGGCGGTTCTGGTTTTGAGGAGTACTTGTGAAATTCCCTCCGATGTTAGCGAAAAAATTGCGAATTTCTGCAATGTTCGTCGGGAGGACGTGATTACCTGCATGACCGCGAAGAGTCTTTATGCGGTTCCGCTTATGTTGGAAGAGCAGGGGTTAGCTAACGTAGTCTGTCATCACCTCGGTCTTGAAAATCCTGTCCCGGATTTGGAAGAGTGGCGCAAAATGGTCGAGAAAATCGTGAGCGGAAGTGATTCCACCCCGATTACGATAGGTGTGGTCGGCAGGTATGCGGTCATGCCCGATGCTTATCTTTCGTTGATGGAAGCGTTGCGTCATGCCGGATTTAACACCGGTGTGAATGTGAACGTTCGACTTATTCAGTCGGAAGAAGTCACGTCAGATTCGGCAGAGCAGTTGCTTTGTGATTGTTCCGGGATAGTCGTTACCGATTCCCGCGGGAATTCCGCCATGAATTATGCCGTAGCGAAAGGTGTTCCGTTTTTAGGTGTGGGAATGGGGTTGGGGAGCAATCCTAAAACAGCGGGGCTTTCTGCCTGCAAGCTGAGTGAAGGGAGTCTTTCGCGGCAAATCTACGGCGAAGAGCTTATTCATGAGCGGCACAGTAACAATGTCGAGAATATCTCTAACCTTGAAAATCCCGTATTGGCAGGGCTTTCGCCGGATGGTAATTTAGTCGAGATTGTCGAGCTTCCGCAGAATATACATCCGTGGTTTGTGGCGGTGCGCTTCCGTCCGGAATTTAAGTCACGACCGAATCGTCCGCATCCGTTGTTCACGGCATTCGTGAAGAAGATGTTGGAGGGACGATGAAAAATCATCTATACTATGCAGAAGCGGCGGTTGCCGAGGATAAGCAAATCACGCTTTTTGAGTGAAGTTAAACAGCTTGTTCAGCGCACTTTTGTGTGCAGGAAGGAAATGGTCATAAGTTTGAAAAAACTACTTCTGATTGACGGAAACTCGCTAATCAATCGTTCGTTTTATGCGATTCGTCTGCTTTCCAACAAAAAAGGCGTATATACAAATGCGATAACAGGCTTTTTCTCTGCGTTGTTGAGGCTTCGTAATAATATTCAACCCGATTACGCGGCTGTCGCGTTCGATTTGCGTGCGCCGACTTTTCGCCATAAAATGTATGACGGTTACAAGAAACGCCGAAAGGGTATGCCGGAAGAACTCGCGGTTCAAATGCCATATATAAAGGAAATTCTCGATGCTATGGGAATCAGTCGGGTCGAGTGTGAGGGGTTTGAGGCGGATGATATAATCGGGACGCTTGCGGTTAACTTCTCTGATTCAGGTAATTCAAATAATTGTGAATGTTTGATTTCAACCGGCGACCGGGATTCTTTTCAGTTGATTAGCGACAGGGTTTCGGTTATACTCGCTTCAACTAAAGAGGAAATCACCTATACACCGGGAATAATCGCCGAGAAATATGGGATTGAGCCTCTTCAGTTTATAGAAGTTAAGGCATTGATGGGGGACTCCTCCGATGATATACCCGGCGTTGCGGGAATCGGGGAGAAGACTGCATTTTCACTTATAAGCAAATTCGGCAGTGTGGATTATATTTATCAAAATCTCGATTCGCTTGAAATAAGTGCAGGTGTGAAGTCAAAACTGGAGAAGTCACGGGAAATCTGCTTTTTGAGCCGTGAGTTAGCGCAAATTGCAACCGATGCACCTATAGAGTTGTCGATTGAGTCGTATAAAATTGGTGAAGGCGAACCGGGCAGATTAGCCGAGATTTTGAGCCAACTCGAAATATCGTCGCTGTTGAAACGATTGAATCTTAAAGCGGTCGAAGTTGAGGAAGTTATAGAAACCGAGGAAAATTCCGAAAAGTCGGAACTGTTAGACCGGCAATTGCAGGAAGTGTTGGATTCTATGTCTGAAACAGGGATTAAAGTAGATTTAGACGGAATTCGTCGGTTCGGTGATGAGTTAGAGTCGGGGATTTTGGAATTGCAGTCTGAAATTTACGAAATCGCAGATGGAGAGTTTAACATTTCTTCGCCGAAGCAACTGGGCGAGATTCTGTTCGAGAAATTACAGCTCCCCCACGGGAAAAAGACAAAGACCGGGTATTCGACCGATTCGGAGGTGTTGGAGTGGCTTTTGTCCGAGACATCACACGAAATCATTTCCCCGATTATTGAATATCGTGAATTGACTAAATTGAATTCGACTTATGTACGGGGTCTGCTGGCACATATCAATGATACAGATGGCAGGATTCATACAACTTTCAAGAATGAGACCAGGACGGGGCGGCTTTCTTCGGTTGAACCGAATATACAGAATATACCCGTTCGGACGGAGCGCGGACGAATTCTTCGCAGATTCTTCATTGCAGAGGAAGGTAAAGTCCTTATTGATGCCGATTATTCGCAGATTGAATTGCGGGTGTTAGCTGCTATGTCAGGGGATTCGGTCATGCTGAAAGCGTTCAGAAACGGAGACGATATTCACGCAATTACGGCATCGCAGGTTTTCGGGGTTAGTGAAAATGCAGTCACGCGGGAAATGCGTTCGGCGGCGAAGGCGGTCAATTTCGGGATTGTTTACGGAATGGGTGCGTTCAGCCTTGCGAAGGAAATAGGGGTGCCGGTCGGAGAAGCCGACGAATATATCAAACGCTATTTGAGTAAGTATGCCGGGGTTCGCGAATTCCTTGAAAAGACGGTTGAAGATGCTAAATCAAGCGGGTATGTGAAGACCGCTTTGGGGCGGGTTCGGTATATCCCGGAAATCCGCTCGTCCAACAAAAATATAATTGCCGCCGGGGAGAGAATCGCGAAAAACACCCCTATTCAAGGAACCGCCGCCGATATAATAAAAATCGCGATGGTGAGGGTGCACGGGCGGTTGAAAAACACACAGTCGAGGTTGATTCTGCAGGTGCATGACGAACTGATTGTAGAATCGCCCGAAAATCAAGCCGAACAGGCGAAGGAGATTCTTAAGGAAGAAATGCTTCTCGCCGGGAAAGAATTAGGCATGGAATCGGCGGTTGATGTCGGAATAGGAAAATCATGGTATGAAACACACTAGTACAGTAGATTTAAAAGATATAATCGAGAAAATCACCGAAATGGAGAAAATCTGTTTTGATGAGCCGTGGACGTATGGAATCCCCGCTGTGATTAACGCGCCTTATTCGGTTTATGTTGTCGAGGATTATGGTTACGCATTCGGCACAAATCTCGGCGGAGTGGAATGTGAACTCCTCAGATTCGCTGTTCTGCCGGAGTTTCGCGGACAGGGGAAGGGTGAGTATATATTGCGGCAATTCCTTGAGAAAAGCGGGGATTCATGCGTTTTTCTGGAAGTCGCTTCCGCAAATACAATCGCACTTAAGCTTTACGAAAAATTCGGATTCGTACAAACGGGAATCCGCAAAAATTATTATAAGGACGATGATGCAATCACTATGCGGTTATCGTCGAATCGAGAGGTTGACCATGAAAATCAGTGAAATGCAGTCGCGGATTGCGAAATTGAAGTCTGAGAAAGATATATGTATACTCGCTCACAGTTATCAAGCGCGAGAGATTATGGAGGTTGCCGATTTTACGGGGGATTCGTTTCAGTTAAGTGTTGCGGCAAGCGAAGTCCCGCATAAGACGGTGATTATGTGTGGAGTTCGGTTTATGGCCGAAACCGTGAAACTGCTTTCGCCGGATAAAACGGTCTTCCTTGCGAATCCGACTGCCGGCTGCCCTATGGCAGAACAAATGGATAAGGAGTTAATCGCGGCGGTCAAGAAACAGTTTCCCAATCATACGGTGGTTGCTTACGTGAACACCACTACCGAACTCAAGACGGTATGTGATGTCTGCGTTACTTCGTCTTCGGCGGTTTCGATTGTTGATAAAATCCCGAATAACGATATTCTGTTTATTCCCGACTGTAATTTGGGTTCATATGTTCAGAATCAACTCCCGCACAAGAACATCAAGCTCCTCCAAGGGGGATGTCCGATTCATGCGGTGGTAAATGTAGCCGATGTCAAGAATGCTAAATCCGCTTATCCTAATGCGTTGCTGCTTGTTCATCCGGAATGTATTCCCGCTGTTGTGGGGCTTGCCGATTTTGTCGGTTCGACTTCGGCTATCATGGATTTTGCGTTGAAGTCCGACGCTTCCGAATTTATTATAGGCACGGAAATGAGTATAGTTGAGAATTTGCAGTATATCTGCGCAGATTCTTCTCCCGATAAGCGGTTTTACTGCTTATCGCAAAAGTTGCTCTGCCCGAATATGAAAGTCACAACCCTCAAAGATGTTCTCGACTGTGCCGAAGGCAACGGCGGTGAGGAAATCACACTCAGCGAATCCACGATGAGCAAAGCGCGCAGATGTATCGATGAAATGTTGAGGTTGGGGTGACAATTTCCGGATTATTGTAAAAAGCAGGAGGTAATACGCAATGAAAGATTGTTTGTTCTGTAAAATCGTGAGAGGGGAAATTCCGTCGGAAAAGCTGTATGAAGACGATGAGGTTCTTGCTTTTCGCGATATCAACCCCGCCGCACCGGTTCATATACTGGTGATTCCCAAAGAGCATATTGATGGTGCCGATACGCTTACGTCATCTCATGAGGGTTTAATCGCGAAGCTGATTCTTACGGTTCAGAGGTTAGCGGAAGAGCAGAAACTCGTTCAAGGGTGGAGGATTGTCACCAATATCCGCGAACACGGCGGGCAGACGGTTCGGCATTTGCATTTTCATTTGCTGGGCGGTGGTCAGTTGGGAGATTTCGGGTTGAAGTGAGGGGAATCGTCAAGAATAAAGCCGCTGTAGTGGGATTCTCTTACTTTTTGGCGGCGATTGCGGCTGATTTTTTGCCGACGGTTCTTATGATTGCAATAATAGTGTTGTGTGTGGCTTCGGCGTTGGTCTTGGGGGTTTTGCGGAAGTCCCCTGTTGTTGCGCTTGTGCTGTTTTCGGCGGGAATCGGCGGGCTTGCTTTCACGCTTTATGATGTGAATGAACGTCAACCCGTGTTCGAGTTTGTGGAGCGGGTGAGTCAATCCGGGGAAGAAACCCTCATAGTCGGGACGGTCGAAGAAAAGAGCGAATGGGGGTTCGGTCTTGCGATATACACCGTGAAGTCGGAAAATGCGCGGCTTCTTCTCACTGCGCCGAACGTTTATGACATTAACGTCGGTGACGTGATTGAGGCGGAATCATCCCTCTCTCATTTACGGAACAGCGGAATTTTTCGTGAGCGTGATTATAATTTTTCGAAGGGGATTCTGTTCAAAGGCGATGCTGATTCCATTCGGCTTGTTCGGCGCGGAGGTTCTTCCTTTATAGGTACGGGAATGAGTTATATCCGCGGGTACAACTCCTTTATAAAAGGAGAGGTTATGGCGGCTTTCCCCGACTCCGGGGCGGGTTCGAATATAAGCGGACTGCTCTGTGCTGTTTTTACCGGGGACAAGTCTATGTTGACGGCGGAATCAGTTCAGGATGTACGGATTTCGGGAACGGCACATTTCATGTCGGTTTCGGGATTGCATATGACCATGATGGTTCATATGTTCATGATGTTTTTCGGGTTTATGCCGTTTTCGCGTAATCGAAAGGTTAAGTTTGCAGTTATGTTGGGTGTGATTTCGGTTTTGTCGGTGTTCTTCGGTTTGAGTGTGTCGGTGAACAGAGCGGCGATTATGTTACTCATCTTCTATGGCGGCGAACTGTTCATGCGGAAGGGCAACGTGCTTAATTCATTGGGATTCGCCCTTTTGCTGATATTGATTGCCCGACCGTATGCCGTTTTCGATACCGGATTGATTATGAGTTTTTCCGGCACTTTCGGGGTGGGAGTGGTTGCTCCCGCCGTTTTGAAACGCTTCTCCGTGGCGAAGCGGGGGAATCTCTTAAAAAGAAGGTTTGTAGAGACCCTGATGGTTTCGATTTGTGCGTGTGTATGCGTTCTCCCTGCGTCGGCATTTTTTTTCGGAGGAATAAGCGTATTAGCCCCGATTGTGAGTGTTGTGTTGCTCCCGTTTTTTATGATTGCGACGGGTTCACTTGTGTTGTTTTCGATTTTTGCGTTTACAGGAGGACTTGCACAGGTTTTCTTGCTGATTGCAGGGGTTATGTCTAAAATCATGAATGTGATTATCAGCTTCTTCGGGCAGTTTAGGTTCGGATACATTTCGCTTGATTATTGGTTTGTGTCTTATTGGGTGGTGTTTGCCGTGGCGGCTGTAGCGGCAGTTCATATGATTTACAAGTGCGGCGGGAAGTCCCTCAAATCGGCGGGTTTGACTATTGCCGCCCTTGCCCTGATGATTTGCGTGTATAATTTTAACGCGGTTAATTCGGGGAGAACTTACATTACGATTTATTCCGACGGGGTAGCAGCATGGGTCAGCGTGAAACAGTCGGGCAGGGAAGTGATTATCGTTACTGATGATACTCCCGGAGCGCACCGTGAAATCAACCAACGAATTGCAGGCGAAAAGCCGAACTTGATTGCATTGTTGCGTTCTTCGCGAAATTATGAGAGTGCGTTTCAAAAATTGCCTGCATTTGAGTATGTTTCGCCGGATTCAAAAAACGTAACCTATGATATAGACGGGAAGTTCATGCTGGAATTGCGTGAGGACTTCGCGGTGTTGGAAGTCGATGGTTATCAAATCTTGTTTACTCGTTCGGCGAATGATAACGCAGTCGGTATAAGAGCCGATATCGCGGTCGTGAGCGGGTGGGCACTTAATAAGCGTGAATTCGATGTCGATTTGGTGGTGTACGTTTCACGAAGTATTCGTTGTGAATACGACTATGAACGGTCGGCGTATTATGAGCCGATATACTTATTTGATTGGGGAGATTAGCTTTATGACGGAAGAACAACTCTTGAAAGAACTGAAAAGCGGTACGCTTCGGCGCGTGTACTACCTTTATGGGGTGGAAACTTTTCTTGTGGAAACCTACGCCGAACGGATTATAGCAAAGTGCTTCGACGGAAACGAAGATGACAGGGATTCAAATTTAGTCAAGTTTTCGGGGATTGCAGAGCTGTCGGATTTTGTTGATGCGGTTGATACGATTCCCATGTTTTCCGATAAAAAAGTGGTTTTGTTGAGCGACCCCGATATTGAGAAACTTGATGCGGATTCTGCCGAAATGCTTGCTTCGCTTTTCGGGCGGGTACATGATATGGTGTGCGTAGTCATTCGTATGACGGGGATACAGCCTGATTTGAAAAAGGCTAAAACCAAGAAGATAATTGCCGTATTAGAAAAATCCGGTAAACAAGCCGCCGTAGTTAATTTCGAAAAGATGAGCGAGGCGAAAACTGCTGATTTAATCACCCGGCGGGTCAATCGAATGGGGTGCAGCATTTCCCGTAATAATGCCGCCCGATTAGCGAGGCTTTGTCTGCGGAATCTCACGTTAATCGCGTGTGAGACCGATAAACTCTGTGCTTATGTCGATTATAAGGGCGAAATTACCGAGAAATCTCTTGAACTTTTGACGGCGCGCCAACTTGATTCGGTGGTGTTCGCTTTAAGTGTGGAAATCACGTCAAAAAGGGGCGCGAACTCAATGAAATTACTGGACGAGTTAATCGATATGGGGAACGCCCCTGTTGCGATTGTGTCGGTGTTGTCGATGACTTTTCTTGATTTCTATCGTGCGAAACTCGGCATTGAATCAGGCAAACGAGCTGAGCAAATCGCTAAAGATTTCGGGTATGCGGCGAATCGAGCATGGGCGGTCGGCAAGGCTATGTCGGCGGCATCACGATTGTCGGTCGGGCGGCTCCGCAGTTGTGTTCGGGTGCTGTGCGATGCGGATTATAAGCTGAAGTCATCACCGGCGGGGGATAGGTTGATTATAGAGAGGGCAATTGCGGAGTTGTTGACGCTGTGCTGACGCTTTGAGCTTGACAGGCTTGAATTCATGCTGCGTTTGTGGCGGAAAGGCATGGTCATAATGAAAAAAATCAAAATTAAACAGGCTGTGATAGTCGAGGGGAAGTGTGACAAAAACGTTCTCGAAAGTGTAATCGATGCAGTGATTATCCCCGTAAACGGCTTCGGCGTGTATAAGAATAAGGACAAGCTGTCGCTTATTCGCAGATACGCCGAAAAAGACGGTGTGATTATCCTCACCGATTCCGATAATGCAGGGCGGCAGATTCGTAATTACCTTAAGAATGTGTTGAGCGGCGATTGCGAAGTCGTTCATGTGTATGTGCCAAACCTGCTCGAAGTCGAGGATACGGCGACCGATGTGTTAAGGGCTGCGATTTCTCGGTTTGCGGACGACTCGACGGTCACGATTGCCGATGATAATCGCTATACCAGACAACGGCTGTTTGAGGATGGGTTTATCGGCGGGGCGGGTTCGGCGAAAAAGCGTCGTGAATTGCTCGCGGCGATGGGACTCCCCGCAAATTTGTCGGTGACTGCTCTGTTGGATGTTCTGGGGCGATTTGGTTCTGATGAATATGAAAGGGTCGTAGCAGATTCAGTTGAAAAAGTTATATGAAAGGTTTATAAGCTGTGGTATTTTCTAGTTTGGTTTTCTTGTTTTTATTTCTGCCGGTGTTTTTCCTGGCTTATTTCGTTGCGCCGAAACGGTTTCGCAATGCGCTGTTGTTCGTTGGCGGGATTCTCTTCTACTCCTGGGGAGAACCGCTTTACATCTTCATAATGCTGTTATCGACCTTCATTGATTACTTTTTGGGTCTGGTGATGAATCGTTATGACGAATCACCTAAGATTCGAAAGGCGGCACTGCTCGGCTCGGTCATGTTGAATCTGTCGTTGTTGGGGCTGTTCAAATACGGTGGGTTCGTTGCCGAGAACATTAACCTGTTATTCGGGCGGGAACTGTTTAACGTAAATTTGCCCCTCCCTATAGGAATCAGCTTTTATACCTTCCAGACATTGTCTTACACGATTGATTTGTATCGACGGAACATCAAAGTCCAGAAGAACCCGATTAGTTTTGCGGCATTCGTGACGATGTTTCCGCAGGTTGTCGCAGGGCCGATTGTTCGTTACGAAGATGTCGCCCGTGAATTGGACGAGCGTAAAGTCAATCTCGATATGGTCTATGAGGGGATTTGTCGATTCGTGTTCGGGCTTGGAAAGAAGGTGCTTCTCGCTAACAATATCGGACTGCTGTGGGCAACTGTTAAGGAAATCGCGGTTGCAGGGGGGTATTCTTCCATGTCGGTTGCAACGGTATGGCTGGGGGCATTGGCGTTCACGTTTCAGATTTACTTTGATTTTTCGGGTTATTCTGATATGGCAATCGGGTTAGGGAAAGTCATGGGGTTTAACTTCCCCGAAAATTTCAACTACCCGTATTCGTCTAACAGTATATCTGAGTTTTGGCGAAGATGGCACATGACACTCGGCAACTGGTTCAAGAGTTACGTTTTCTTCCCGCTTGGGGGAAGCCACTGCAAACTTCCGCGCACGATTTTGAACCTGTCGGTGGTGTGGCTTCTCACGGGAATCTGGCATGGTGCGAACTGGACGTTCATACTCTGGGGTGTGTTCATGGGGGTTGCGGTCATTCTCGAAAAGCTGTTTCTCGGGCGGATTCTTCAAAAGCTTCCTGCTTTTCTGCCGAATATCTACGTCATGCTTTTGGTGGTAATGATGTGGATGTTGTTCGATTTGCCGTCGGTTTCGCACGCTGTGAGTTATATCGGTGCGATGTTCGGGGGTGGCGGGAACGGATTGTTCTTGGACCAACAGGCGGCATATTTCATCGTGAATTATGGTGTGATGTTTATTATCTGCATTTTCGGATGCTCTGAACTTCCTAAAGATGTCGTAAACTCAATTAGCCGAAGGCTGCCGGTCGTGGTGAATTACGGGGCTGTTCCGGTTGTTTTGGGGATATTTCTGATATGTATCGCTTATTTGGTTAATGCGGGTTATAATCCGTTTTTGTATTTTAATTTTTAGGTTTTTCTTGACAAAAACGGAAAAAAATGATAAAATATGTTTATGAAGGCAAACGACACGATGCGCGTACGGAAAGGGAAACGAAAATGATTGGGTATCTGAGGAATTTAAAAAGTAATATTGATATAGAGCAGTTTGCGGAGAACGTTCTCGATTTAAGCGAAAATGAAGTGGAATCGGCTGTCAGAGATATAGCGGATGAAGAAGTTTGGGTTGAAGAACGCTGTAATTATCCGACATCAAATGCTAAAGAATTTCGTGACAGAGCATACAGAGATGATAATAAAAGAAAGAAGTTAAGAGAACTCGTTGTTAAAGAGTTATTTGAATTTGAGCGGCTGGAAGATGAAGACGAAACGCGTTTAGGAAAAGGTGGGGCTAAGCCTATCGGAAGTCAACCTAAAGATAATAAGATATGTTGCCTTATAATCGGATTGCCGGCATCCGGGAAATCCGGTATTGCGAATGTGATTGCCGATAAAACAGGCTCTTACCTTATCGATTCTGACCTTGCAAAAAGGAAATTGCCTGAATTTTTAAAGGAAAAGGCAGGGGCTTCTTTGGTTCACGATGAGTCTACCGAAATAACAGATAAATTGTTGGATAGATGTATGAAATTGGGATATAATATCGTTTATCCTAAAATCGGGAATGATTTTGATTCGATAAAGAATTTGTGTGAAACTTTTAAAAGCAAGGGGTATGAGATTAATCTCACATTAGTGGGGTTAGACCGAAAATTAGCCACCCAAAGGGCATATAACAGATTCCGTGAGACGGGGAGATATATCCCTTTATCTCTGATATATGATGGGTATGCAAATGACCCGACATTGACGTATTTTAAGATGAGACAGCAGGAATCGCATTTGTTAAGCGGTTATGCCCATCTTGACAGCAATGTTGAAAAAGGGGAGCGTCCGAATGTTGTCGAGAAAGAGGGTTCTTTTATCGGCAAAACGAAAATTAAAGGAGGAATATAGAAATGAAAGAGTTTAAAATAATTGAAGGAAAGGCTAATAGGTTGTCCCCTACCGGAAAAACCCCAAGTTGTCGGTCGTGTCCTCAAAAACCGATGTGTAAGAGTTATATTGCATTAGCCGGAAGAGAAGCCATGGAAATTGAGAGAACAATCAAATTTCTCAATAAATCGGATTCTTAAATTCTCATGAACAATCTTCACAAGAAACTGCTAATCGGGTTATTTGCCGGGCTTGTACTTGCGTTGTCCGCGGCGACTTTTATTCTCATGCCCAAAGAAGCGTCACCCTTCTCCGAAAACGAGAATACCTACTTCCTGCCGTTTATTAAACCCGATTTCAAGGGTTATCCTGCGGCGGTATTCAGTCATGCGAACATTTTGAGTAATCGCCCGCCGAAATCCAACAACATCATAGACAGACGATTCATGAACAGGTTCGAGTTGTGGTTTTCGGACAGGTTCGCTTTTAGGGAAGACTGGATTATTTTCAAGAATGAGCTTGAGGTATTGCAAGGAAAAACCGAAATCAACGGGATTTTCAATGTTGGCGGGAGACTGATTATGGCGAACAGGGGCGAACCCGACTCCGTTACGGATTCGGTGCTGTTTTCGGTAGATGACTTCGCTTTCGAGATGAAAGAGGCTTTCGACATTGACAGTTACATTATGCTCGTCCCAACTGCGCAGGAGATTTATAAGGACTCGCTTCCGCCGAACTCCCGCCCGGGTAATCAAGCCGCGCTTATCAAGTATTGCTACGATAATCTGCCGAGCCTTACCCATATTGATGTAGCGACTTATCTGGCGGAAAACGCATCGCGTTATATCTATTACCGAACCGACCATCACTGGACTGCCGACGGGGCATACCGGGGGTATTACACCGTTGCACTTAAACTGGGATTCACTCCTTACAGTGTGGGGAGGTTTGCTGTGGAACACGCTTCTACCGATTTTAGGGGGACTTTGTTCTCGCGTACGCTGAACTTTAAAATAATCCCCGACACGATTTCGCTTTATACGCTGTCCGCTTCTTCGTCTTTTTCGCCGCCGGAAATAAAGCTGACGGTCAACGACGGGGCGACAATCAGTGAGTATGATTCGCTTTATCTGCGTGAGTTTCTCGAAGTCAAGGATAAGTATGCCGTGTTCATGGGGCAGAATTCCCCTATTATGCACATCGAAACCGATATTGAAAACGGCAAATCGTTGATTGTGTTTAAGGATTCGTTTGCACATTCCGTGCTGCCTTTCTTGGCGAATCATTACAGCAAAATCACGGTTTTCGATATGAGGTATCTGAATGAGGATATTCGGGAATACGTTGACTTAAACGAATACGAACAGGTTTTGTTCTTGTTTGAGGTGACGAACTTTGCTTGGGATAAGACTTTGATGAAGCTGGATTCGGTCAGATGACTTTTTGCTTTAGAGAAGCCCTTGATTTTTCACCGAATATGTGGTATACTTCTGAAAAAGCAGGAAATTGCGGGGTATTTTATTTTGGGAAAAGTTATCACAGTCGCGAATCAAAAAGGGGGGGTCGCCAAGACTACCACGGCGATTAATCTTTCGGCGGCGTTGGGTCATATGGGAAAGCGGGTTCTCCTGGTTGATTCCGACCCTCAGGGAAATTCTACTACCGGGTACGGAATCCGTGCGGCGGATAAAAAACAGCTTTCGCTGACCACGTATGACGTTATCATGGGACAAGCACGCCCGGCTGAAGCGATTGTTCAGACAAAGTTCGAGAATGTGAGCCTTATGCCGGCAACCGGGGAGTTGGCTGAAGCTGAAATCCGGTTGCTGAAGTTTGAGCAGAAGACGTTGCAGCTCCGTAAAGCGCTCTTACAAATCAAAGATGAGTATGACATAATCATTATCGATACGTTGCCGTCACTGGGAGTCCTTGCGTTAAACACGCTCGCCGCCTGTGATTCGCTCATTATACCTATGCAGTGCGAACCCTACAGTCTCGAAGGAGTCGCCGAGCTTTTCGCCACGATTAAACGGGTGAAGAAAAGCGCGAACAAGTCCCTGCAGATTCTGGGAATCGTTTTCACTATGACCGATAAGCGGCTGATGGTCAATCGTGAGGTTATGAAGAAGATTCGTAAAGAATTTCCCGAAGACGTGATTTTCAAAACCGAAATCCCGCGCGGGGTTAGAATCGCCGAGGCACCCAGTCACGGTGAACCGATTATATATTACGACCCGAAATCCAAAGGGGCGGATGCTTATCTTAAGTTGGCAAAAGAAGTCGTTGCCAGATTGTGAGATTATGGGATTTTTAAATACTTACGAAAAGTTTTCAAAAAAATTAGCGAAAACACTTGACAAAACGTCGGAAGTCTGTTAAACTGTTTTGGTGTGCTTGAAAAGTTTGCAAAATGAAATAGTCAGAGGAGGTGTAAATCATGGCAAAATGTGAAGTCTGCGGCAAAGGAGTCGCTTTCGGGATTAAGTTATCTCACTCTCACAGGAGAACGAACAGAATGTTCAAGCCGAACGTGCAGAAGGTCAAGGCGATTGTTAACGGTACGCCTTGCAGAGTCAATGCTTGCACAAGATGCTTGCGTTCCGGAAAAGTTCAAAGAAACATTTCCGCTGTTAAAGCTCCGATTGCAGTTGAAGCGGCAATTGATGCTGCGGCAACTCTTGACGTATAGAAGAAGCAAGGAAATCATTCTAAAAATAAGGAGAGTTATACAAATGAAGGCTGATATTCATCCTAAATACGAATCGGCTGTAATCAAGTGCGCTTGCGGTGAGGTTATTGAAACCCGCTCGACCAAGCCCGAGATTAAAGTTGAAATCTGTTCTAAATGTCACCCGTTTTTTACCGGGAAACAGAAACTGGTTGATTCCGGCGGACGGGTCACGAAGTTCAACAAGAAGTTTGGGCTTTCGGGGTAAGCAAAGCAAAAGAAGAGCGAACGGGTCGGCGGTTCTGTCGGATGGCAGAGCGTGGTTATATATTTCGCAAATTTCCTAGGCACGATTTTAATCGTGCCTTTAAGCCTATGGTGTAAAGTGGTTTCTGGGGGTTGTTATGAGTGTTCGTGAGGCAAACAGCGGTGAAATCCGTAAGAGGACTGTCGAGAATGAGAAAATTCTGCTCTGCGAATACGCTTGCAAAAGCAATGAACACAGCGTTCGCGATTTTCCTGAGCCGCAGTGCGATATTCGCACGGATTTTCAGCGGGACAGAGACAGAATCATACATTGTGAGGCTTTTCGCAGACTGAAGCATAAGACGCAGGTGTTCTTTCTGCCGAAGTCCGACCATTATCGGACACGGTTGACTCATACGCTGGAGGTTGCCCAGATTGCGCGGACGATTTCAAGAGCGTTGCGCTTGAACGAGGACTTGACGGAGGCTATAGCGTTGGGTCACGATTTGGGTCATACCCCTTTCGGTCACGACGGAGAGCGTGCGTTGAGTGAAATAGCTGAAATCAAAGCTATGGGCGGGTTTGAGCATAGCGAACAGAGCGTTCGCGTGGTGGAGGTCATTGAACGTGAAGGGCGCGGGCTGAACCTCACGCGGGAGGTGCGGGACGGGATTCTTAATCATTCGAGCAATTCGAAAGCCAATACTTGTGAGGGTGACGTTGTTCGTTTGGCGGACAAAATCGCGTATATAAATCACGATATAGAAGATGCTGTTTCGTCGGGGGTTTTGAACGACGACGAACTCCCCGCGAATGCGGTTCATGTATTGGGGGGGGATAAAAGCAGTCGGATTTCCACGCTGATTAACTCGATTGTGGGGAATTTCATCGATGGAAACGTGGGTTATGACGAGGAAGTCGGTCGGGCGCATGACGAGTTGAGAGGGTTTATGTTTGAACGGGTGTATCGAAGTCCTCTTGTGAATTCGGAGAAAGAGAAGGCAATCCATGTTGTTCAGTTTCTGTACGGCTATTACAGGAAGAACAGTGCGGAAATGCCGGAATTTTATCGGGGTCTGGTTGAGCGTTACGGCGTGGAGCGTGCGGTCTGCGACTACATTTCGGGAATGACCGACAGCTTTGCGGTTGATACGTTTACGGAATTGTTTGTTCCGCGTTCATGGAAACGCTGAAACGCTAATAGAAAAAGGGGCTTACTTATGAAAGATTTACTTAACAAGCTGAATCAAGCGAATCGTCTTATGAATACCGCCAACAACACGGCGAATAACGTTAAGCGAACGAAAAACTCAGTGGAACGTCTGGGTTCGGATTCAAAGAGGTCGAAGCAACAAAAATCTGCCGAAAAGCAAAACGAGTGGAAGTGTTCTTGCGGCAAGAAGAATGTTTCTAAATTCTGCGAGAATTGCGGCAAGTCGAAACCGGTTTGTTCTAACTGCGGGGCAGCTGATACCGGGGCTAAATTCTGTTCAGAATGTGGAACGGCACGAAGCTAGTTATTATTAAGGAATGGTGAACGATGGCATTACCGGAAGATTTTCTTGAGCGTCTCCGTCAGTCTAATGACATTGTTGCGGCGTTCAGCGGGCATGTTCAGCTAAAAAGGGCGGGTCGTGATTACGTGTGTCTTTGCCCGTTTCATTCCGAGAAGTCGGCTTCTTGTCATATCTACGTTGACTCGCAGAGTTTCTATTGTTTCGGATGCGGGGCGGGCGGAAGCGTGATTACCTTCACCCAGTTGATTGAAAATCTTGATTATATGAGTGCGGTTCGTCAGATTGCCGAACGTTCCGGGATTGCCATGCCGGATGATTCCGGCGGGAAGGCAGAGTTGGATAAGCGCAAACGCATTTTCGAGATGAATAAGGCGGCGGCGAAGTTCTTTGTTGATTGCTTGAAGTATAATTCGGGCGAAAACAACGGAATAAGTCACGGACTTCAATTTTTGCGGGGACGGGGTTTGAGTGATAACACGATTCGTAAATACGGACTGGGGTTCGCACCGAACTCGTGGAATATGCTTAAATTTCATCTGAACGGATTAGGTTATTCCGATAACGAACTGGTCGAGGCGGCTCTCCTGCGTCGAAGCGAACAGGGGAAAGTGTATGACTTTTTTCGGAATAGGGTGATGTTCCCGGTGATTGACAGGTCGGGGAATGTGATTGCTTTCTCGGGCAGGAAAGTCGATGACAGCGATGAGTATGGCGGAAAGTACGTGAACTCTTCCGAGACGGCGGTCTATAAAAAAGGGGAGACTGTTTTCTCGCTTAACTTTGCGAAAAATTCCAAGCTGAAGTACATGATTCTCTGTGAGGGGAATATAGATGCGGTAATGCTTAATCAAGCCGGGTTCGATAACGCGGTGGCGATTCTGGGGACGGCTTTGACTCATGCTCAAGCGCGATTGTTGAGATTCTACTGCGCTGAAGTGATACTAGCTTATGATTCTGATGCGGCGGGTGAGAAAGCCACGGTGAAAACGGGAAACATCTTCAACAAAGAGGGATTGTCGGTTCGCATACTCGAAATAGACGGCAACGATGCAAAAGACCCGGATGAATACATAAAGAAATTCGGTGCGGATAGTTTTGCGCAGTTGGTGGAGAAAGCGGTTTCGTGGATTGAGTTCGAGTTGAAGCGGCGAAAAAAACCGCTCGATATGGATTCACAGCAGGGGCGTTCGGAATATCTGAAGAAAGCGGTTGATTTTTTGAGCGAAGTCGATAACGATTTGGACAGGTTGGTACACGTTTCGACGGTAGCGGACGAGTGCGGAGTTACCAAAAGCGGGGTTGAAGATGCAATCGAAAAGAAACGTCGTTCACGCAGGTATTCGCAGGCGAAGGAAGAAAAGAGGGAGCTGTTGCGAACGTATGTTCCGGCAAAGCAGGGCAGTTTCGGTGATGGGGTTAAGGCGGGAGTTAACGTGTTGAGCCCGCTTGAAAAGGCAGAATCCGGGGTTATAGCGTTTCTGTTTCATTCTCCGGACAAGCTTCCGTTAATCCTGCGGAGTTTAACGCCGGAGGATTTTCCGGGCGATTTTAATCGAAAGTTGTTCGAAACGCTCATATTAAGGCTTAACAAAAGGCAATTGATTGATATAACGTCGCTCGGCGGCGAATTTTCACCGCAAGAAATGGGCAGAATAAAAAGAATCGAAATGGAAAATGCTGTATTACCATTTACCGACCTTCGGTTGAATGAGTATATATCCGTTTTGCTCGAGCATAGAAATTCGGTGGACAAAAAGTCCCCCGCCGATATGAGCAATGAGGAGTTGTTGGAATATACTAGAGAAATACGGAATAAAAAAGCGGCGATTAGCAGTGTTTAAATTATGAAAGGGTGTTTCACATGAACGAGACTACGAAAGGCGTACTTAAAGATTTGCTTGCCCAGGGGAAGAACACGGGAAAGCTTTCCACAAAGGAGATTACCGATTTCTTGGAGGACTCGGAATTTAATGTGGAGCAGATTGACAAATTATATGAAGATTTCGAGAACCTGAACATAGAAATCGTTGACGATTACGCTACCGACAGTGAGTTGGATTCGGCTTTGGATTTTTCCACCGAAGAAGACCTCGACATGGCGTTATCGACCGAGGGTATTTCTATCGATGACCCGGTTAAAATTTATCTCAAGGAAATCGGGCGGGTGCCGTTGCTTACCGCAGAAGAAGAGATTGAGTTGGCACATCGTATGGTTCAAGGGGATACCTATGCCCGCCGCCGACTTTCGGAGGCGAATTTGCGGTTGGTGGTCAGCGTTGCGAAAAAGTACGTCGGACGGGGAATGCAGTTCCTGGATTTGATTCAAGAGGGAAATTTGGGGTTAATCAAAGCAGTTGAGAAGTTTGATTATACTAAAGGGTTTAAGTTTTCGACGTATGCAACCTGGTGGATTCGTCAAGCTATAACTCGCGCGATTGCCGACCAGGCACGGACGATTCGGATTCCTGTTCATATGGTGGAAACGATTACTAAAGTGAAGAAAGCTTCTTCACAGTTGCTCCATAAAACAGGGGTTGAGCCTACCCCCGAAGATATAGCGAAACTGTTGAATATGTCGGTTGACAGGGTTCGTGAGATTATTCGGATTGCACAAGACCCGGTATCACTCGAAACGCCAATCGGTGAGGAAGAGGATTCGCATTTGGGCGATTTCATTCCGGACGATGATGTGCCTGCTCCTGCGGAAGCGGCTTCGCATACTATGCTGAAAGAACAGCTTTCGGATGTACTGGGAACCCTCACCGACAGGGAAGAGCGGGTTTTGCGGTTAAGGTTCGGGTTGGTTGACGGGCGAATGAGAACCCTCGAAGAAGTCGGCAAAGAATTTCAAGTAACTCGAGAGCGGATTCGCCAGATTGAAGCGAAAGCGTTACGGAAACTCCGGCATCCCAGCAGAAGTAAACGGTTGCGGGATTTCCTTGATACTTGAGGGGGAGGTTGATGTATGTTCAATGATTTACAGCAAAAGGGAGTCAAAGAAGCAAAAAAACGTTCGATTTGCGGGTTAATCTCTGCCTCCTTGTTTATCGCACTCTTTTATTTAAACGTGTTCGGTCTGGAGGAAAATGTGCTTAAGCAGTTTCAGCCGTTTGCGTTGATTGGGTGTACGTTAATCGCGGTTGCTTCTGCTATAAACTGGTATCGTGCAAGCAACGGGTCTTTGCAGAAATGCGTGGAGAAATACGCGAAGAATAATTCCCGCAACTATAATGATATGCTGGCGGATTTAGAGCGGGTGTGGAGTGAGGGCTGCGATTTCGGGGCGGGACGGATGAATACGGAATACATTATTATAGTGCAGGGCTTTGGCTGCAAAATCATTCCGCTGAAAGATGCGGCTTGGGCATATAAAGCTGAATCACACGGTCGAGGAGAGGGCATAGCCCTGACAATACTCTACAAAGGCGGCGAAGTAAAAATATCACCGTTCGGCATTAAAGGTGCTGCGGTCGATGCGGTTTTATCGTACATTAAGGTGAATATTCGCGACATTGCGTTGGGCAACAACAAAGAAGCGAATAAATTGTTTTTCGCAAAGGATTGGCAGGGATTAGCGGAGTATGCACATTCACAGCGAGTGATTGAAAGTAAGGTGTAATATCCCGGGGTGCAGGGTTTGCCTGCATGTTACTTTAACATTGCTCCTTAATACGAACCAAATCAAGAATAAGGCGGGCATGAAAATGCAAAAAACAGAAAATCTTAAACCGCAGGGCGACGTAGTTTTCGCTTTGGATATAGGTACACGAACTGTCGTCGGTATAGTCGGCGAACAGGTTGAGAACGAGTCGGGCGTGGGTATGTTCAATATGCTTGATTACGTTGTCGAACCGCACCCGAAACGTGCGATGATTGACGGTCAAATAGAGGATATACGGCAAGTCGCGAAAATCACCGCTAAAGTCAAAGAACAGTTGAGCGAGAGATGCGGAATTAAACTCGAAAAAGTCTCCATCGCGGCGGCAGGTCGCGCGCTTAAGACGAGACGAATTTCGATGGAGTTCAACGTTTCGGATTACGCTGTCGGGAACAGTTACGACGGCGGGAACGGAATCACTGCCGAAATCATACGTTCAATGGAAATTGAGGCCATTCAAAAAGCTGCGAGGGAATTAGCCGAAGAAAGGGGGGTGACTACCCCTTATTATTGCGTTGGTTACTCCATTGTCGGGTATTCATTGGACGGATATAAAATGCTGAGTCTCGAATCTCATAAAGGGGAGAAGGCAACGGTTGAGTTGATTGCGACCTTTTTGCCGAATGTGGTGGTTGAGGGATTGTATTCGGTGGTGGAGCAGTGTTCGCTCAATGTGGCAAGTCTCACGTTGGAGCCGATAGCTGCCATGAACGCAATTATTCCGCAAGAAATCCGATTGATTAACATCGCGCTTGTGGATATAGGCGCGGGAACCTCCGACATTGCGATTTCCAAAGATGGGAGTATAGTCGCTTACGCTATGGCTACCACGGCAGGGGATGAAATCACCGAGGAAATCATTAAGACTTATTTCGTTGACTTCGATACGGCGGAATCAATCAAGCAAAGTTGCTGTAACGGCGATGATTATACTTACAGAGATATTTTCGGAATTGAACGGCAGATTACGGTGGAAGACTTCGCCGAGAAGATTTCGCTTAGTGTTGAGTCTCTTGCCGAGACAATCTGTGAGAATATTCTTGATGCTAACGGTGGGCCGCCTGCCGCCGTGTTCTTGATTGGCGGGGGGAGTCTGG
Source organism: Oscillospiraceae bacterium (assembly GCA_009777835.1). GTDB lineage: Bacteria > Bacillota > Clostridia > Oscillospirales > Ruminococcaceae > Ruminiclostridium_E. Next base: position 21,718 of record WRKZ01000016.1, read on the forward strand.
TGAAGGGTCTTCCGCAGGCGGTTGCGAAGAAGTTGGGGCTTCCGCTTGAGCGGGTGGCATTGGGTTCTAACGAGAACTTGAAGGGAATCGACACCGGCGGTAATGTCATGGGGGCGGAATTTGTTACGCCTTTGGGAATCGCCGTTACCGGGATTATGAATAAAGGGTATGACTTTTCGGTCATTACGCTAAATGATAAAGCTATACGAATCTTCGATACCAATAAAATCACCGTGTTTGAGTTGCTGACGATGTCGGGTTATAAGTCGGGTGAGATTCTGGGACGTTCGGGTCACAGTCTTACGTATTCGGTCAATGGGGTGCGCAAGACCGTCCGCGGCGGCGGGTTTGAACCGTCGCAGATTATGATAGGGACACCGCCGCGACCGATTTCACTGAACGAGAAAGTTACCGGCGGGGATAAAGTTGTCTTTGTTCCGGCGGTGAGCGGCGAGAATGCTCAATTGACCCTGAAAGAGGCGATTTTCCCGGGGGATGAGGCTGTTTCAGACGAATTGTGCGTGACGGTTAACGGCGAGAAGAAAGTCTGGGAGTATCGTATACAGAACCTTGATAAAATCGAAACGTATCTTGCAGAAAGTCTTTTCCCGTCGGATTTCGATGTGGCTGAAGCAGGGGAGAGTGTTCCGGATATAAGCGTGTTTCTTAATGGTGAAGTTGTGACCCTTAATCGTAACGATGACGGAATGGCCCATACGTTTTTGGAATTGCTCAATCATGTGGATATGGATTTTGAAAATCCGAAGGGTGAGTACACTATGCTTCTAAATAACGCCCCCGCCAGTTTCAACGATGAGTTGAAAGACGGGGACGAGGCGGTATTAAAGTGGAAATAGCAGTTTAAAGCGGGAGTAGCAGTTTTTTGAGACGTTCCATAGCTTCTCTCGTGTTTTCGTGGGTGTTGAATGAGGTCAGTCTGAATCGGTTGATGCCGTTTTGTCCGAACCCTGCACCCGGCGTTCCTACGACGTTGGCTTTGCTCAACATAAGGTCGAAAAATTCCCATGAGTCCATGCCATTCGGGCATTTGAACCAAACGTAGGGTGAATTGTTCCCCCCGGTGAAGTCAATGCCGAGTTGGGTGAGGGTCTCCTGCATGATTTCTGCGTTCTTGCGGTAATAGTCGAGGGTTTCACGGGTTTGAGTTTGACCTTCCGGGGTGAACACAGCTTCGGCGGCACGTTGAACCGGATATGAGACCCCATTGAATTTGCTCCCTTGTCTTCTTGACCATAAATCGAACAGTGAAGTCTCACCGTCGGGGGATTCAAGCGTGAGTTCTTTCGGGACGACGGTATAGCCGCAACGGGTTCCGGTGAATCCGGCGGTTTTAGAGAGCGAAGCGATTTCAATCGCGACTTTGCGTGCGCCTTCCACCGTGAAGATACTGCGGGGTTTGTCGGATTCGGTGATGAAGGCTTCATATGCGGCATCGTAGATAATTATTGATTTGTTTGCGGCGGCATAATCCACCCAGCTTTTGAGTTGCTCGCGGGTGTATGCCGAACCGGTAGGATTATTGGGGGAACATAAGTAGATTATATCGGGGGTTTGCGAACCCTTGAAGTTTTCCGGCATTGCGGCGAATCCGTTACTCTCGTCGGAAGAGGCATAGACAACCGTCTTTCCGCCCATAATACTTGAGTCTACATAGACGGGGTAGGCAGGGTCGGTAACGAGTACGACCGAATCGTCTGCGAAAATGTCGCCGATGTTCCCGGAGTCGGACTTTGCCCCGTCACTTACAAAGATTTCATCAGCGGGAACTTCTGCGCCGAAATCCTTGTAATAGCCGGAAATTGCTTCACGCAGAAAGTCGTACCCTCTGCCGGAGTCTTCGTAGCCGCGAAAAGTTTCTTTTACCGCTAATTCGTCGAAGGCTTTTTTTCCCGCTTCTACAACGGCAGGGACAAGCGGACGAGTAACGTCGCCTATTCCCATGCGAATTAAGTTTTTGGCGGCATCGGGATTTGCCTTCGTGAAATCGGTGATTCTTTTACTGATTTCGATGAAAAGATAGTTTTTCTTCAGTTTGGTGAAATTGGGGTTCATTTTAGCCATAGCTGCTCTCCTTACATACATTTTTATAATTAGTCTAACGAATAATAAATCACAACAAATGTCTTGACATTTGTCGGTTTAATTCGCCGACTGCGTCGGTTGCCCCAAGGGGCGGGGTATTCTTACTCTTCCAATAAACAGTATATCATATAAGGGGTGTTGTTGTAAAGTGAAAAATAAATTTATATTTGTATTTTTGATTTCGTTTGTTTTATCGGCACTGACGGCTTGTTCCGACATTGAATACCCGCCTGCTCCCGTGTTCCCGTTGTCAACCTCCGAAGGGGTCTCTTTTCATGAAGATGACCCCTCAAGAGATAAGGCGATTCCCGATAAATATACCGCGAAAAAATTCGATTTAACGGTAAAGCCATTTCTGTTTGAACGTGAGACAACGTTCAGCAGCGGTGAGTTGACGCTTTCGGTGGATTTTAATTCCTCACAGCATTACAGAATTGAAATAATAACCGATAATGCCCCTGTTTCGGGGGTTGCGGTTATTTCGTTGTCTTCCGGCGGGGAGACTTTCGGGGCATTTTATGTGAGTTCAAGCGAGAATCAGGATGAAAATCCTGATATTCAGCCCGAGTATTTCATGTATCCGATTTATTTTCCCGAGGGAAGAGCAGAGTTGACTTTCACTTTTTTACGCGGGAGCGTGACGGTTGAGCGTATTGTAATTACCGAGGATTCGCCGATTCCTTCGGTGAGGTTTACGGAGCCGGTACAGAGGCAAAATCACGGTGCGCCGAGCAGTGAGGCGGGAATGGTGTTCGCTTATTTACGCTCACAGTTCGGGGATAAAGTGATTTCGGCGCAGCATTGCACCGCCGGAACGAATGCCGAGATTGAAGCTGTTTTTGCGGCATCAGGTCGTGAACCCGCAGTGCGATTCAGTGATTTACCGTGGAATCCCGATAACCCCGACGATTTTGATTTGTTGGAGCGTGAAATCGAACTGGCGGAAGGTTGGTGGAGCAGCGGGGGAATCGTGGGATTCGCATGGACACCTGAATATTACGACAGCGATGAAGACTTCATCGAAAAAGCGGACTTTGCGGCGGGCGCACTCGAACGACTTCTGATGGCGGACGTACCCGTGTTGTTCAATCCGTTGCCCGACGGGGGGAGTCGGTTACATCGTTACGGAGAAACGGAGGAAGAGTATGTCCGATTGTGGAATCTGTTGTATGACAGGCTGGTGAATTATCACGGGCTGAACAACCTGATTTGGATTTGGAGCGGCGGGAGCTATACGTATTTCCCCGGAAGCCATCGGGTTGATATAATCGGTGAAAGTGTGTTCAGTCAAGGAGAGATTGGTTCGCAGGCGGTTAGGTTGGCATATTCCGGCGATTACAACAATGACGGTGTTTCGAAAACCGCTGCGGTTATTGCCGCTTCGGGTTTGCCTTCGCCGGATTTCTTCGGCAGAGATAAATCCATGTGGCTGATGTGGACGTTGTATAAAGGGGATTTCGTGATTGATTCTTCGGGGAGAGTCCGCGATGAGATGAAAGAACCGCTTGAACGTTTCTATAATCATGAGTTGGTGGTCTCAAGGGACGAGCTACCTGATTTCGTATAATTTTTTGTGCAAATTGCACAAAAATCGGGGCGAAAATTTGTTAGTATTTTTCAATTGTAAAAACGAAGATAATGTGGTATAATGAATTCGGAAGCAAAACCGCAAATAAATTTGATGATAGGATTGGGGGGCGCGTTTGTGGCTTTATATTCGTATGTTGCTACCGACATAAAAGGTCAGATTTCCAAAGGGAAAGAGACGGCGGACGGTCATAAGGAGCTTATAGATAAGCTTAAGGCGAAACAGCTTTACTGTACTTCTTACAAAGAGTTGAGTGAGACGGCAAAGTCTGTAACTTTCAGGTATAAGACGAAGGATTTGGCGTTCTTGTGCCGTCAGTTGAGTTCGATGTTGGTTGCGGGTATTAGCGTCGTAAGGGCGTTACATATAATGCTTACCCAGGAAACCAACAAGAAAGCAAAGGTGGTTCTTACCGATATTTATGAACAGGTTCAGACGGGGCGTTCTTTGTCGGAAGCGTTGTCGGCTAAACCGGGCGTTTTTCCGAATCTGTTTACCAGCATGGTTGCTGCGGGTGAAGCCAGCGGTAATCTGGACATGATTATGGTAAGGGTTGCCGACCACTATGCAAAGGAACACAAAATCAACAATAAAATCAAGGGTGCGATGATATATCCGATTATCCTCGGTACGTTGATGGTTGCCGTTGTTGTAGGTCTGTTTACCTTGATTTTCCCGATGTTTATGGGAATGTTCGACAACAACGATGATATTCCGCCGCTCTCACTCGCTTTGGCTGGAATAAGTGATTCCATGGTGACGTACTGGTATTTGTATCTGGGATTCGCGGCGGGATTGATTGTTACAGTAAGAACCCTGCTCAAAACGCCGAGTTCGCGATTTAAATTCGATGAGATGATACTGAAACTCCCGAAGGCGGGTGAATTGGTCTGTACGATTTACACTGCGCGTTTCGCACGGACAATGGCGAACCTGTTCGCGTCGGGTCTGCAAATGGTAGAAAGTATCGAGAAGTCGGTACAGACCCTGGGAAACTCGTACATTACCGAACGCTTCAAAGAAGTTGTCGAAAACGTAAAGCGCGGCGAACCGCTTTCGCAGGCTTTAGTTAAAATCAATGTGTTCAACCCTATATTCACGGCTATGGTTGTCGTGGGTGAGGAATCGGGTAGTTTGGACGGGATACTTGCCAAAACAGCCGACTACTACGATGAAGAAGCCGATATGGCGATTAGTTCGTTGGTAAGTATGCTTGAACCTATTTTGATTATCGTTCTCGGTGGTGCGGTAGCGTTGGTTCTCGCGGGAATATTCCCGTTGATTTACGGAACGATGGGTCAGGTCGGGTAAGCAAAACAAGAGCTGCGGTGCGACCGGCTCTGCCGGTCGGCAGGCAGCTTGACGAAGAAGCAAAAGCAAAACAAGAGCTGCGGTGCGACCGGCTCTGCCGGTCGGCAGGCAGCTTGAAATAAACAAGAACAAAATTAAATCAATTCGCAAATAATAAAGAAGGAATAGAGGTGCTCTATGTTATCAATCGATGTAACCGACAAACAAATAAAGCTGGTCAGAGGTTCGCTTGCGGGGAGCAAAATTAAAATCAACGATGTTGAAATGCGGGACGTTCCCGAAGACTGTATAGTCAACGGATACGTGACCGAAATTCCCCCTGTTGCCGACCTAATCATTAAGATATTGGCGGACAAGAGAATTTCGGAAAAAGAAGTGATTGTTTGCATTAACTCAAGCTCTATTCTATATAAGGAGTTGGAGTTACCCAAGCCGAAGGCGTTGAAAAATACCACGGCGATTGAGGCTATGATTATCACTCAGATGGGTATTTCGAGTGATTACAACATTTCTTACTCGATTGTAGGTGAAGGGACTAACGCGGAAGGTGCCGAAACAATCAAAGTAATGGCGACCGCATGTCCGCAAAGAATGATTGACGGGTATCAGGCGTTGTTCAATCAGACCGGGTTGAAGCTCAAGCAAATCAACGTCAGCAATAACTGTATTACCCGCTTGATTATGAACACCCCTAAACTGAAAGAGGCTATGCCGTTCATGTGTATTCAGGTTGACCCGGATTTCGTTAACATCAATCTGTATGAAAACGGGCAGCTCGCACTTTCACGTTATGTAAAGATTGACCCTGCCGATTATGACGATAATCCTGATTATGTTAATATCGCCGTTTTCGATAACCTGTACCGTATGATTCAGTTTATCGGGCAGCGACCGGGTGCGCAGAAACTCAAACAGATTATGTTCTATGGGGTGATTAAGGATTTCGTTGCACTTTCAACGTCGCTCCAACAGTTTGACAGCCCTTCGCACGTACTTTCGATGCCGAGCAATATAGTCAAGTACTGTGAGGTTGACTTCTCCAGGTTTGCGAATGCAATCGGTGCATTTTATAAGGTTGACCCGCTTAAAGACCACGTAAACCTTCTTGAATCTATGGCGGTGGTTACAAAGCAGAGTGTTGACACTCTTCCGTTGAAAATCCTGCTTTCTGCGGCGGTTGCCGTGGGTGCGGTCGGGGCGGCGTGGTTTGTTCTTGACCAGATTGACAGAGGCGTTGTTCGGGAAACGAAACGTATTGAAGAGCAAATCGAGAAGAGCCGTTTCGACGAAAAGGAAAAAGAAATGGAATGGATGCTGGATGTCAGCAGAAAGTTCATTGAGTATAGGGATTCGGTCAGATTGTCTCATGTTTTGTACGATTTCCTTCCGCGCGGTGACTTGCCGCAAATCAGGGAACAGCTTGATGCGGGTCTTGAGGAAATCCCGAATGTTATTAGTGCGAAAATCGGTACCGGCGTTCGAAACTTGTCTGATGACCCCGGTGAATTCTATGCCTACCATGATATTAAATGGAACCGCTACGTAATAACGTTGACTTTGTTCTATAACGGTGAAAACTTCGCTTCGGACTATGTTGATGCGCTGAACGCAATCGGATTCTATGAGAATATTTCTTATACGGGGTTCAAAACCATCGAGAGAAGCGGACTGCCCGCACCGGTAGTTGAAAGCGTTCCGGGCGGGGTAGACACAATCAGAAGAATCGACCTTACTTTGAGACTTAAAGGCGGACACGTGTTTGAAGAAGACGGTTCGAAATACGATGTTGAAACTGAATAAAAGGGGGAGATTAAACAATGGGTAATATAACATTAGGTAAGAAAGAGCAAATCGCGCTTTTTGCGGTTGTCTTCATTGCGCTTGCGGTGGCGGGATTCTTCATTTTCTTGTCGCCGGTACTTGAAAGCATAAACAGTAACGAAGAAAAACGCGATGCGAGGAAAAAACATTTCGAAGAGCGTGAGCAGGCGTTGGGGTTACAGGCATTCCGTGATGTTGAAACGATAATCAAGGTACTTCACGCTGAAGGAAAAGAAGCTGCTACAGTGTTTTATGATGAGTATTTCACTAACTACGATGCCGACAGACTTGTAAGGCGTGTTTTGAGCGAAAAAGGCTTCGAAACCGATAACTTGAGTTTTAACAACGTAGGTCGTCAGCAATTGGGATTGACCAAGTCGCAAGGCACGGGAGTCAGCGGCGATGACCGCGCTGAAATAGGAGAATCTCCGAACGCCGAGGGTGCGGAATCTGCCGTTTTCAGAAACAAAGCGGAAGCGTGGCGGTATTTCACGACTCAAGAAGTGGTTACACCGGAAGTTGTCGAAATCATGCGTGATTATCTTGCGCAAGAAGTTGAAGAGTTGCACGTTCTTCGTGCAGAGTTCGAAATTCCGTTGACGCAGGAAGAAGCGTGGGAGCTTTCGATGCTTGTGTATAAGCTCATGGAGTGGGAAGTAGTGGGCGATGAAACGCTTCCTTACGGGACTACTTATATTTCAGCTATGGAAGCCAGCGATACTTCTACTAACGTAAGTTCTGCAATGGAAATAAAAGAAGGCGCGAGATTCTATAAGGTTGTTATAGAGTTTTACATCTTCCATCCGTTGCCGGATAACCCCGACACTATGTTCGGTTATGAAAATAAATTTGAGTGGGGAAAGAATTAAAAATCTCCCTGTCACCCCTGTCTGAATAGGCAGGGGGATGGGTGTATAAGTCACCATTGGAGTTTAAAGAGATTAAGGAAAGAGATAAAATTAAGAGGTAGTTCATTAAACAAAAACCTTCGTTTCTTTGTGTTTCTATTGTAAGATATAAAATCCGTAGAAACCACACGTGCTTTGAAAGGGGTACAATTATGAAAAGGTTATTTAAAGAAAGATTGCTCTCAAAACAAGGGAGTGTGCTGTTCATCGTCTTGGTAATCATGTCGTTTTTGATTATCGTTGCTTCGTCGGTTTTTTACACCGTTTCGGCAAGCCGCGAAAGCGTAGTCATGGAGTATAACGACATTCAGGCGTTCCAAACAGCGAACGATATGCTCGGCGTTGTGAACGAGTATTTGGTGAGAAATCCTGCTAACGGTAACGCTCAAGAGTTGACCGCCGCTATAGCAGGACTGGACGTGGTTTCCGCTATGGAAATCTGGGATAGGGTACGCGGAAACGGTGTAGCGGGTTGGTCGCATCCGTTAGGCGGACTCGTTATTTTGGATGAAGATGGTAACGCGATGGACCGCGCCGACGTGACTGTGCATGATTTGATTAGAACCGGACATTTCAACCACTACGGAAGATGCCCGGACCCGACAAATGACAGTTGCAAGAGTCCTTGTATTGTTCATGGCGGGCATTATATCCGCACGACTTCGCCGTCAAATATTCCTGCGGCGGGCGATACCGAAATCTTTATTTTCGTGAATGAGCGCGGCGACATCGTCGTTGAAGTCACTGTTTCTTATGGTGGCAGAACGGCTACCGCTCAGCGCATTTATGACCGTAACACGATTGACAGTATGTTCCGTCCGAAATGGAAGAACTACGCTACCAGTAACGGTTCGGGGTTGGGTTGGGAATGGACCACCACCAACGGCGGAAAAATCGCTGCACCGTCCGGGGGGTGGGAACAGGTTACTGCTCCCTCGCATCGTCTTTACGGAAGAGGAACAGGATTCTCCGTAATTGAAGACCCTGAAGTTGTTGGCGGTATTGCCGAACGTGCTTTAGGTAATCCTGCGTTTGCCGCGTCAGGTGGAGCGCATTATGCGAGACAACTGTGTGCACCGTATTATCTGGGTGATGGTTGGTGGATTATGACCGGAAACGGCACTTCACCTTGGGACGGGACTTCTGCTTTTACGTCGTTTTGTAACTGTGTGGAAACCGTGAGACCGGATGGTACTGTCAGAGAAAAATGCAGCACTGTCGCTTCCCAACTTACCGCGACCGGTTTTGGTTGGGTTGAAGCCGGGGGCGTAAACGAACTTAATATGCTTGAGTGGGTTAAAGGCACCGACTGGCTCGGGCGTAATACCACGGGAACGGTCGAGTATGATGAGTGTACCATTCATGATGGTTTGCGCGTGGATAAATGCGGTTGTTGCTTCGCGACTCTGCGTTGCAGTATCGGCATAGTTGATTCTGAGTGGAAACCGGTTCACGGACAGCCGTATAAGACTGCGGTTTCACCGGGTGTTCGTGATGAAAATACTCTTGACGTGCTTGGACGTTGTTTAGCTTGTTATCCGGAATCTCCTGTCGCGCCTACCTGCGCACAATGCAGCCGCACATGGAGTACAGAACCTTACAATAGTGCTAATTTCCCGCCCGGAAACGGAACTTGTAACGGACTGGACTGTTCACGGTGTCCGAATTGTAGTGTTCAGTGGCGTGTAGATTCGACCGGTAGTTTTCCGGCGACTGATTCTTACGGTGGACATTCTTGGTCTGCCGCGAGCGGTGGGGGCTGTTCATCGTGGTTGACCGCGAATCCATGTTATAAACCTCAGCTGCCTACAGGGCCCGATGGCGGAAGTTCAATCGACCCTGTTACCGGACACATGAACTATCAAGGTCCGGGTCACACCTGGACACAAGGTGCCGCTGTTCACGTGCAAAGAAAAGGAACAGACCGGGCTGAATGGTCGCGGATTATGAGCAGAGGAATTACCGCGCCGACGTTCCATGACGCTAACTGGACGATTCTCGGTACACCGAACAACCGTTCTTTCTATATAGAAGGTGACGTGACGGCTACAGGAAATCTCCTTTGGGGAAGTAACAGTCATTACGGGCTTCCTCATACCAACAGAACGCTTGTTATAACAGTAGGCGGCGATTTACACATCGCGGGCGGTGCGCCTGCGGGTGCAATTGCGAATGCTTTCGGAAGCCAGCACGCTAACGGTGCTGTCCGCGGAAATGTTGTTGTCTTCGTGAACGGAAACGTTCATCTTCACGGTGACCAGTATAATAAGTACTTGAACTCAGGGGTAACGGTGTATGCACGCGGCACGATTGTGACAGGCCCGTCGAGTCATGCGCGGGTTAATCAAAACGCAAGCGATACTTCTGTTACGGTAAACGGTCACACTCGTCCTGTGTGGACTGCTACGGGTGTAGAACCTTTGGGTTGGCTTAACGCAAGACTTAATCCCGCTGATAACATGAACGATTGGCAGGGTCTTGACGCTATACCGTATAATCACCACCTTGCGTTCGATGACTGGAGTGTCGGGGCTCCTTCGTATGATACTTTTTCGGGTGCTCTGGCTCGTTACGGAATAGATATGACACACGTCCCTAATAACGATAAGCATAATGTTCGTTATATCAGCGAAAACACTACTATCGGGGTTCTTGGCGGGCCTAATATGTCGGGTTCGATGAATGTTCTTTTGATTGATACCGGGGATGACCCGAATAATACCGTTCATATAAGGCTTGATGGTAGCGGTAGCGGTACTTTCCGATGGAAGCAGAAAGATGAACAGACCGCTAAAGTTGCGATTATGACGTTGGGTAACGGAAGCGTGGTGTTCCACGTTCCGAATAACATCACCTACGGTAACTCTATGGGTACGTATGTAGGGCCGTTTAATCTGGCGGTTTCGCCGGAAGCACCTCCTAACTGGCTCGACGATGCGCGCTTGGGAAGACTGACTTACGCAATCAACCGACAAGCAGATGCAGCTTGGTTGAGGGGTTTGCTTGACAGTACAGGGTTGGGAATTCTTCGCCCCGATATTGCTACTACCGGGGTTAACGGAATCGCTCCGAGAAATCATTCTCGTGCATTGAACATGAACGTTTTCTTGGTACACAACGGTAACAATCCTATTACGCTTTTCAACCGTAATTTCTTCGCGGGGAGCGTGTATACGCCGAAGACGCAAGTCAATGCGACCGATGGCGGTGGTGATAACCTGCTGTTATTCGGAAGTATATCGGCAGACAGCGTAAACATCGACGTTATGGACCACGTTATTGCGATGCTTCCCGGTGGTGGAGTTGGCGGAGCACCCCCGAATGCACCTCCGTCAGGAACACAGTTCCTGCCTGACCTTCCTCCGGGTCAAAATCCCGGTACGCTTCCTGCCCCGAAAGAGCAGCCGATTACACCGCCGAATGTCGGGAAAGTTGACCCTGCAACCGACGGAAGCCAGGTTCATAATGCCGGCGATGTAAACAATCCCGGGGTGGTTAATCAGATTTAGCACGGTAAAAAGAGTTGCGGGACTCTCCCTCCTTCAAAGAGAGGGAGAGTAATCCGCTTGAATGGTCAAATTGCAGTAATACACGGAGGGTTCACGTTATGAAAAAAATGAAAGGGTTGAAAAGCCTTAAATCTAAAGCGGGGTTCTCGCTGGTTGAGTGTTTGGTGGCTATTTTGGTGTTCACGATTATGTCGTTAATCGTTGCCACCATCTTAAATGCCGCTATAACGAGTCATCGCAGTAACATGGAAGAGACAAGAAGCCTCAAGAATCAACGTGAAGCGTTGCGAGAAGGCGATGTCGTTGCGAGGGAAGCCGTCGGTGCTTTCGCGCCGGTTCAATTCAATTTTGAAGCACCGGGTGTTGCGGGTGCGCTTCCTATGCCGAACGTGGAGTACCATTTTCGGAATGAAGTGAGCGAAATCGATGGCGACCGTGTGGATGGTCTGGAAGTTTCGCAGATTCGTGCAGCGGATTCCAGTTCCGGTGGTATGAACTTTCCTCAGATGGAGTTAGCCTCTAACCTGTTGGGTGCGGGGGGAGTTCCGTTGGTTGACGTGGTTTTGTCTTCGCCGGCGGCGAATTCGTTCCCGTGGTCGGGGGCTTCCGGCGGACCTGTTCGTTCGGGTACCGATGCTTCCGGTAATGGTTTGGGTAGTACGTATCAACTCGCTAC
>WRKZ01000017.1 GCA_009777835.1 Oscillospiraceae bacterium
CGGACTCGAACCCCTCACCCACACCCCCAACCAAACCGATTTCAAAATCTCCGAAGAAAAGCAAGCGCAAACACTCCTCACGAAAATCGTCGAAGCAGGAGTCACCCTCGTAAAGTTTGAGCTGCGCGAACCCTCTCTCCACGAAATCTTCGTAGAAAAAGTCGGCGGAGAAATCGGCGAATTCACAGAAGGAGGGATTACAGAATGAGTGTTATAACAAATAAAGGAGGAGTTTCGATATGCGTATAAAAGGCTGGAAGAATGTACTGAAATTCACCTACATCCAAACCATTAAAGCGAAATCATTCATCGTGAGTATGTCGATTACGGTAGCTATATTCACGCTGATGATTGCCTTGGCGAATTTCCTGCCGGGGATTCTTGCGTCCGGTTCCGACGAAGACAAAAAAGACAGCGAGTTCGCTGAGTTTGCTATTGAAAAAATCTACATCTACGACCATACATCACTGAACATCGACTTCTCCGTTTTACCGCAAATCGGAATCGAATTCGAGCATATTGAAGACGAACAAACCGAAGCTTTAGTTTATCAAATCACCCCCGGCGATAAAGCGGAGGTGTTAGTAATGATTCTGCCGGGTTCAGTCGAGGTTCATGGCGAAGGCGTTGGTTATGAACTCAAAATATTCCGCCCGGAAGACCCGTCGATAATGAGCAATTCCGACTGTCAAGCGGTACTCGCCATCTTTGAATCGCAGATTCACAAAGCGAACCTTATTTCACTGGGGGTTCGGGAAGAAAACGTTTACCGGGCGAATACCTATGTACAAACCGGCATCTTCGTGGGGTTAGAAAAGCAGCAAAGCGAAATCGCGCAGGTAATTACCGGGATTATGAATATGCTGATTTCGGTCATTCTGTTCGTGTTAATCGTGATGTTCGGTCAATTGACCGCACAAGCCATTGCCACCGAAAAAGCCTCCCGCGTTATGGAGCTACTGCTGACTTCGGTCAAACCGCTTGCGGTGGTGGTGGGCAAGGTGTTAGGGACAATGCTCGTCGCTTTAACAACGGTGGTAATCCTCGGCGGAATCTCAACCATTGCGTTCTTCGCCGTCGCACCGTACGGAATATTGGGCGAACTCACCGGAATAGTCGAAGTGAGCGAGCCGATTATCACCGAAATATCATCGGAATTTTCTACGGTGTTCGCGGGATTCACCCCGATAAGTATTCTGCTGATTCTGCTGATTTTCATACTGGGATTCCTGTTCTACGCATTGATTTCGGCATTAATCGGAGCGAGCGTGAGCAAAATCGAAGACCTGCAGACCGCACTTCAGCCGCTCATGCTTACCGGCGCATTAGGATTTTACCTGGCGTACATCATACCCGCACTTGAAATGGATTCAAGCATTGATGTAAGCCTTTTCACGAAGCTGTCCTGGTATCTCCCGATTTCATCGCCGTTTGCACTGCCCGGCGCGATTCTGTCGGGGCGGGTTCAAGGCACCGAAATGCTGGTGGCTATAGGGGTGCTGGTTATATTCGTGGTGTTGTTCGCGCTGTTCGTCTCAAAGGTGTACGAACACATCATTCTCCACAACGGCAACAGGGTGAAAGTCAAAGATATGTTCAAAATGCTGAAAACATGACACCGATTCACAACAGCTCACCGATGAGCCTGTTCGCAACAAGAAAACCTTTCGTAGTAAGCGAGAGGTTTTCTTGATTTATAACAACATACTCCCCCGAAAACGGTTCGGCACGCTGCAGTAACGTCTCCCACTCCCGACTCGTACAATCATCGATACACACGCCGGAATTCAGCCGGAGTTTCAACATCATTCTCTCTTCGAACCCGCCGGGATTCTCTTCGGTGACGTAGGTTTCCTGTAAAGGCGAATTTATGAACGATTCAACATCTTCTCGCACAGCGAAGCGTTTTCCCGCATAATAAGAATGTGCAGCCGGCCCGATTCCCACATACTCCTCACAATTCCAGTACTTGAGGTTGTGAAGACACTCACACCCGGGAATGGCAAAGTTGCTTATTTCATATTGACTTAATCCATGAACGTTTAACTCTTCGACCGTCTGTTCATACAGTTTAGCGGTCTCTTCTTCCGGCAGACTCCGCTCACTTTCGAACATATATGCCGAAATATGCTCGGTCGGCAACTCATGAACCGCATCCAAACCCTTCTGTCCCGGAATACCGAGCATTATGTCCAGTGAAACACGGAATCCCGCTTTATGCGCCGATTCTACCGCCGAAATCGCCCTGCGTGAGTCATGCCGCCGACCCAAATACCGCAAAACCGAATCGTCGAGCGACTGTACCCCCAACGAAAGCCGATTCACCCCCGCTTCACGAAGCACCGCCAACATTCGCTCGTCCACATCGTCGGGATTAGCCTCCGCCGTGATTTCACAGTCAGCGGTCAACGAACCCCTTTCCCGCAGAAACGCAACCACCTCGGCAACTTCACGGTACAAAAGCGAAGGAGTCCCCCCTCCAAAAAAAACAGTACCGAATTTCAAGTGAGAATCTACATACGGAAGAAGATTCCGAACCACCGCAGACATATACGATTTGTATAATTCTGTCGAAATATTACCGATTGTGTCGATTTCACGGGAATAAAATCCGCAGTAACCGCACTTGGATTTACAAAACGGAACATGAACATACAACCCGGCTTCCGTCATTTTCGAGCCAACCCTCATTGAAGTACAAGCATCAACAGCTTGTAAACTCCGTAATCGCTGATTAGATACCCAATTTCGTCGAGTGAAGCATACGCATCAAGAAAAGTCAGGTCGGTTTCCTCCACGTTAAATTCGCACAGGATTTCATACCCTGTTTGGGATTTGCTGTACCGCTCCCCGAACAAGCTTTTCAGCGCGGACGGCGAATCGGCAGTCCAACCGGTATAGCTGAAGTAATTGTACTCCATTTCGTTTGACGAAACCACATCGGGATACAATGCCGCCCTCCACAAATGCGTTCCGTGCAGGTGCGAATCGCTCACGTTGAAGTATCTGTGTGAACGAATTCCCTCTTGGTCGTTCCAGGTGACATCGACGTGATACCATTTCGGGTCGGATTCGTCGCCGTAATTAACAAGATTCCATGCGTGATTCTCGGCTTCCCCTGCAGTCCCCGCAGTCCCCGTGATAATCACACTTTCGATTCCCGCCATCGAAAGCAACATCTTATACGCATGAACATATCCCTGGCAGACTGCTTTTCCCTCCGCCAGTGCGCCATAGACGTTGAACGCATTTGAATTGTCCGCGTAATCATCATCATACTCGATTAAATCCACCAGTATTGCATGAATTGCATAGGATTTCTCGAAAACGCTCGTATTTTCGGGATTTTCGAAACCTTCGGTAATTTCCGCCAAAATCGACTTGGCTTTTTCATAGGTTTCAACTTCTTTTTCACTTAACCGTGAAGAATCCCCGTTTTTATCGGCGGCGAGAATGTTCATATACATCTCATATTGAAGGGTGATTTCGGCTTGCGACTTCTCGTCATCGGTAAGAATCTC
Organism: Oscillospiraceae bacterium; assembly: GCA_009777835.1. GTDB lineage: Bacteria > Bacillota > Clostridia > Oscillospirales > Ruminococcaceae > Ruminiclostridium_E. Next base: position 3,522 of record WRKZ01000017.1, read on the forward strand.
AGCCGCGATTCCCTTAATCCCGTACAGCGACAACAATTCCGAATGAGAATCGTAATAATCATTCAAATCGTCCCACACCGTGACATCTTTAAGGACTGCCTTGCCGCTTACAGCGAAATCCTCGCTCATTTCCGCAATAAAGCGGTCGAGCTGATAGTGATTCTCGTAAACCGTCTCAACAACCGGTTCGATAGTCACTTCCGAGGAGTCCGAAGCGGAATCCCTTCCCCCGGCATCGCGAAACAGGTCGTTGAACGCATCACACCCGACTAATGCGAGAATCATCGCCAAAATCACTATCGGCGCGATTATTTTTCTCTCGAAACTTTTAAAATTACTTTTCAAACTTTACCTCCTGTATTTATGCCTGAGAACAAGTCTCTCGGCGGTTTTCTTCTCGGTGACTGTCTTTTCGTACAATGCCGCGACATATTCGTATAACGAAGCATATTCGGCATGCGTGAGTATTATTTCGGGAGAATTTACATCGGCGAACTCCATTTTCTCGAACACCGGCATAATTCGCTCCAACGAAACGCTTTCCAACTGCGGAAGTTGTGAATCGACTTTTTTTGCGAAATCCAACGGGGGTTCACCCGCCGTAACATGAATCCCCTCAGCCTCCAACAGCTTAAACATGAATCTGTACATCTCTTCGGCGGTTTTGTTGTAGGAAACCACTCCGCCTTTACCGCTTCCGCCACTCTTGAACCGCGCGAACTTACGCTCCTCGGATTTACGCAGTCTGCGAAGATATGCCGACACCGCCGCAATCCCGCCGCCGACAATGAACACGACAACCGCAATCCCGCCGATTAAACGCAGATTGAGCTTGCTGCCGGAATTCCCCGCCGTTTCATCGGTGGTTTCGGAAGGCTCAACCGCTGTAACATCGGAAACGCTCTCCGGCGGCGAAGTCATTTCATCGGGGGTGGTTATAATCAGAGGGGTTGTCTCCTCGGGAGTCGTTACCGGCACTTCCGAATTTGCACCCGGCACTTCGCTTGAAGAGAATTGTTCCTGCCCGTGCGCCCCGCCGGTCGGGTCGAAAGGAACCCAGCCGATTCCTTCTATATAGACCTCCACCCAGGCATGGAAATCACGTTCGGCAATAGTATGCTCATATCCGTAAGGACTAGGCGTTCCGTCATTTGCAACCGTGACAATTCCCGTGACATAACGGGCGGGAAAACCCATATACCGCATCGCCATCACCATCGAGGAAGCGTACATAGCACAATGACCCTCCCGCGTGTCGTGAAGAAAAGTCCCGATTGCGGTATTATCCCCATCGTAATTGTTGACCGTCAGCGAATAGCTGTAATTCTCCCGCAAATACAGATTGATATACTGCGCAAACGCAAGTGCGTTGGTAGTGACTCTATCTGAATTTCCATAGTGAATCATCACCGCCGAAGAACTAAAATAGTCAAACGCACCCGATTCAAACAAGAATTTCTCTATATTTTCGTATTCTCCATCCGGGACTCTCGTGTAAATCTGATTAATTAAATACTGATATTCACGAAGCTTTTCCTCGTCTATAACGGAAATTAGGTCAACGAGGGTGTTTCTTTCGTACCACTCCTGAAGCCCCCGAGTGAGAAGCATAGTGCTGTAAACATCGTTGAACAAACCGAAATCGCCGAGTTTCAGGTAATACGTATCAAAGGTCGTACTGCTCATTCGGCGGGTGGGCTTGATATAGGTGTCACCGTAAACGGTATAGTCCGAATTCGTCTTGAAATCATCATCGTAAGGCATAGTCGGCAAGAGCAGAAACCCCGTCCGTGACAAATACTCGATTCTCACTTCCTGTCTGCCGATTAAGTCGGAAGGTCTATGCGATAAACCAAAATTACCCGACAACAAATCCAGAACATTGCTGTAAACGTGATACTCCTTTTCCGGGGTGAAGTCTTCCAGTAACTGAAGCAATAATTCATATCGGTGAGAATCCTGCACGACCGTCCATTTGTCACCCTCTAAATCGATTCCTATTCCCCCCCGCAGGTAAATCTTCTCGGAATTATCTTCGACATGAACCTTTATAATGGGAATATTCCCGTTGGGCGGGCGATTCATACTGATTCCGGTCGAAATGTCACTGCTTATATTGGGGAAATATCCGTTATCGTTAATCGAGCCGAAGTTGTGCTTGAAAAACTGCCGAATCGGTGCGGGAACAAGCGACTGAATATCGTACGCTAAATCCACGAACTTGCGGTAATCGAACTTAACCGCATGAGGGACCAGCGTTTCGGCAATGAAGAACGCCGTCAACACCAACGCCACCGCCGCAAGTGAATTCCGTCCGTACTTATAAAAGTGCGGCCGCTTCCCCGGCGTGACCTTGTGAATTGGTTCGGGACTTCTCGCAGGATTGGATGACTTTTCCGCGTTGTTTTGCTCGGATTGCTCGGATTGCTCGGATGGATTTTTCGGAATAAAATCATCATAATTAATCTGATGAAGCCCGCCTATATTCTCCCAGGCGTGTGCCGCCCACATAGCGTACAATCCCAGCAATCCCGCACCGAGAATGTTCATGCCTTCGACATAACCGGCGATTTCCGCCCCGAAAGCGGGGGTGATGATAAACACCGTGAACCCCAAGATTACGCCGATGTATCGGCTTCGTGCCGCCAACGTAAACATGAACGAGAACAAAACACAAATCACCAAAAACGTTTGCGCAATCGCACGGGCATTATGCCAATACAACAACTCCCCCGGTGTGAAATAAGCGTACCGCGCCGTCGAAAGCAACCGACCGTCAAGGGTGAGCAGCAGATGATTCCAAAACAGGAAAATCGCACTTGAAATCCCCTCACGATTGGCGAACAGCAGAATAAGAATCGCCGGGATAAAAAAGATTCGCTTTTTGAAATACAGTAAAATAATGTTAAAACCGATAACCGCCGAAAAACACACCGTCATGACTTCTGCCGCAGACACCGGGATTTTGTAGATATTTGCAAGGGTGATACCAAGTCCCGCCGCCGACAGACAAATCATCAGGAACTTCACCGCAAGCCGCAGCATAAGAAGGAATTGCGGTTCGGGTCTGTTTATGTTTATGAAAACAGGCGAATATTCGAACTGTTTTTTCTGTTTTTTCTTCACTTTAAGACCGACCCTCAACGGGTCTTTCTTTAACTTCACTTTCGGCGAAGCCGTTGCCCGCGGCTCTTGTTTTTTCTTTACTTTCGTCAAGCCGCCTGCCAACGGCGAAGCCGTTGCCCGCGGCTCTTGTTTTTTCTTTTGCTTTCTCTTCATTTTATTCATAACAGCGTGACCCCGCCAAACGATTCGATTTCTTTATCGGTGTCGCCTTTTATGCGAACAACCTTGATTTTCGTCCCGCTCTCCAGATATGAGAGGAGGTTATCTTGTTCGGAAATGATTTTTTTCAGCTTTGATTTTTCCGGTTTTTCCGGGTTATTTAAGCCTTCTTTTAATTCTCTCGGTTTTTCTTCGGGTTGAAACGGCGCAATCGCCGCTAAAACGACATTATTACGGAACAGCAATCCCATTGAACGAAGTTTCTCGATTAAATCCTCACTCACCGAAGGCGTAACTATATAGACCGCCGATTCGTTGCGCAGTTGGTGATAAAACTCATCGAACAAATCGGTAAAACTCCCCGTGCCGTTCAGATTAAACGGTTCTACCGGGAGAAATGCCAACTTTCTGCTCAACTCAAAACAATCGGACAGGTTTTCCGGATGTCTGATTTGCGAACCCGTATCTTGATTGCCTTCTTCTGCCGTCGCGTTCTCTTGATTTGCTTGATACAGGTAAAACGCCGAATTCCCCGACAAAATAATCCGTCGAATAATTGCGAGGGAGGTTTCAATCACCAAATCCGAACCGTGTAAGACATATTCGGTGGGGAAATCAAGCATTTCACTACAGAAATCGCAGAAAATCAACGATGATTGGTCGTAATTGGACTCCATCTGTTTCACAATCAGCTCGTCGAGTTTTACCGACAGATTCCAGTGAATATGACGCAACGATTCACCCTCGCGGTATTCCCGAAGGTGAGAAAAAACATCCTTGTTAAATCCGTGGGGCTTCGGCTGCGAAATCTCGGTATCTTCCTGATTATCACCGCTCAAATATCCAAGCGTGAGTTCCCTGGGGTAAGACATAAGTTTTCGGGGCTCTTTCAAATATACCTTAAATTTGAAGATTTTCAAAAGGTCGAAGAATTCCACCCGCTCAACCCCGATAATGTATTCCCCGCGGAAACTCACGACGTTTCGCAGGTTAAGATTGATTTGTCTGAACGGGTCAAGTGAGATAATCAGCATCTTATTTTGCGGTTTATAAGTCCCTTTTTCGCAGACCTTGACGTAAATTCGAACCGGGGTCAACGGCATAATAAAGTTGTTTTTGATTTGCAGGTTCAAATTAAAGGCGGATTTCCGCTCGACTACTTCCGGCGGAACGTCCACTTCGGTTTCCATACAGGATTTCGTAATCAAGCTCAACACAAATGAAATCCCGCATATAAGCAGCACCGTCACCAGAAGCAACGGCATAAGCTGCGAATGATAGGCGTAACACAGTATAAACAGAATCACAATCACCGAGATGAAAAACGTCCTGAACTCCCTCATTGGCTCGTCCTTGTGAACGGCGGCGTAATCCCCCCCGCAATTTCCTTCAGCACGCTCAACTCGCTGACTTTACGGATTTTCGCCTCCTGCGTAAGAATCAAACGATGCGCCAACACATGAGGCAGCATATTCAGCACATCTTCCGGGATTACGTATGCTCTCCCCGAAACAAATGCGCAACTTTGCGAGGCGCGCATCAGCATAAGGCTCGCCCTGGGACTCGCCCCGAGGGTGACACACCGATGTTCCCGCGTGGAAGCCACCAAACGGACAATATACTCGGCAATGCTGTTCTCCAAATTGACCTGCCGCACCGAATTGATGATTTCTATCAGTTCCTCTTTCGTGCATATGGGGCGAATCGCCGAAAGCGGATTGGAAAGTTTTCTCTCGCTTATAATGCTTACCTCCTGCTCCAACGTAGGATACCCCATCGAGATTTTCATGAGAAAACGGTCGAGTTGGGCTTCCGGCAGGGGATACGTCCCCACGAAGCCGAGTTCGTTCTGGGTCGCAATCACCATGAACGGTTTCGGCAAAACGTAGGATTGAGAATCCACCGTAACCGTCTGTTCCTCCATCGCTTCAAGCAGTGCAGACTGAGTTTTCGGCGAAGTCCGGTTGATTTCGTCTGCCAGAAATATATTACACATGACCAACCCCTGCCGATATTCGAAGACGTTTTTCTCCTTATTAAACATGGTGAACCCGGTAATGTCGGAAGCCATCACGTCCGGCGTGAACTGCGCGCGCTTGCAAATCAACCCCATTGACCTGCCGAGTGCGGTTGCAAGCGTGGTCTTCCCCACACCGGGGACATCTTCGATAAGTACATGCCCCCCCGAAAGCAGAGCAATCAAGAGGTATTTGACGACTTCCCGCTTACCCACCACCACCTTCTCGACTTCGTCGGCGATTGCCCGTATTTTCTTATACGATTCTTGTAAATTTGTCATTTGATTGTGTTATCCTTTCTGTTATGTTTTGGATTTTTTATTCGGATTCTGACGTTTCCCCTTTCATATCTTCAATTCCGGGGATTAATCTATTGCTTCCGGTAAGAATATAGCTGCTTATGAGCGAAAAAGTCTCATCACTTAAGACATAAGCCCCGGTTTCTTCTTTAAGTTGGCGCATCGAAAAGCCGAGTTTCCTCATAATCTCCTTAACGTCCCTGAAATCTCTTGCCCGCAGATAGTCTTTAGCCGTTGCCCCGATGAGTATCTGTGTATCAATGGCAACCACCTTCATTCGTAACAATCCCTTTAAATCCAAGACGTTTACGGTAAACGTTTTCAACTCAAGGCTCTTCGAGAAGCGGAGTTTTCCTACCGCCGTTTCTACATCGGCTAAAGTTGAGTCAAACAGCATAACTTGATTATTAATCCATCGGGTGCCTAAACCGTATTCTATACCAACTTCGTCTATGATTCGCTTAACATCTTCAGAAAAATCTTCCCCGATGTAATCAAGGTCGGTAAACTCATTAGGATTCGCACGTATCTTTCTCATCAACAGGGCGAATCCGCCAACTACATTCAACTCGGCAGGCTGAATCTTCCCTTTGTACTTCGAATACAGACGTGAATCTAAATCCTCTAACGCTTTAATCAGTATAGAATTCCGGGCATTTACCTCTCCCATCGTATTCCCCTCTGCTCAAAATAATCTTTTGCAAACTTCACCTGTTTCGGCGAAAACTTTTCTTGATTAGCCTTAACATAAAAATACAAAGCGCGCCTGTCGATTGCAAAGAGTTTCTCGAAAAAACGCATGAATTGCGGGTTGCTGTCTGTATACAGATTGCGCGCTATATTATTGACATTCATAAACCGTGCAATCATCTCGCCTAAATCTGTTCCCTTATCCATGAATTTCCCCTTTCATATCTTCTTCATATCTTCTTCAAATAAATCATTGACTCTCCGTCGTTAGCGAAACAAGGCATAACCTCACTGATTCGCGGTGAATCCAGTCGATTGCGGACTAAATCGCGTAACACCGTTCCCCTGCTGTACCCGTGAATCACGAGAATCTTTTCGGCATTTTGCGGAGCGCGCCGAATCTCAAACTCAATATGCCGTTTCGCCTGTTCCGGCGTAAACCCATGTATATCTATGACTTTATGCGGACGTTTCATACCAACCGAATCTCCAACAAATTCACGTACTGCGACAGCTTCAACGTCAACTTCCCGGACTTCAAGCTCACCTGCTCGAAATCACAGCATAGTTTCGCGAACGCAGTCGGGCAAGCACAAGCCGGAACTTCGATTTCGCCTGCCTGTACATCATCGATGAATACACCTATTTTTCCCACACTCACGTCCATCGATGCGGCGACTTCAATACCCTTAACCCCGCTGAAATCCACACCGTAATAATCCACCGCACCATTCCACTGCGGCGCATGAACGTAATAACCTTCCCGATTTTTATCATAACGAATCACAATCGAACGTTTCGCCTCATAATCGACCGCCGCCGTGATTTCACACAGATTTCGCAGAGGGACTTCCTCACCCTCCACCCGAATATCGGCGGTACAACGCACATCACTGCTTGAAGCGGCGGCGCAGAATCGATACTCGCCCGATTCCACGGCGAACTTATGACGGCTCACGTCCCAAAACCGCAGCCGCTCAATCGAAAACTCGAAAGTCACGTCTACAGTCTCACCCGGCTCGATTCCCTGCCGTATGAACTCACAGAGTTGTTTCATCGGACGTTTCACCCGCGGATTCAATGCCGTGAAATATATCTGCACGACTTCTTCGCCGTAAACCTCTGATACGTTCGTGACCTTCAAAGCGATTTCTATGTTCTCGCCGTTTTGCTTCACGGTGAAGCCGGAATACTCGAATTTCGAATAAGACAGCCCGTGTCCGAACGGATACAGCGGAATCCCCTTGAAATAGAGATAGGTAGAACCCGACTCCGCTATGTCGTAATTCTTAATGTCGGGGAGGTCGCGGTCTCTCTTGTACCAGGTCTGCGGAAGCCGTCCCGCAGGATTATACCGCCCGAGAAGTACATCCGCCATAGCTCGCCCCGATTCCGGGCCGCCGTGTGCCGTGTGGATTATAGCGGGGAGATTATCCTCGAACAATATACTGTAAGGGTAACTCGAAGTAACCACCGTGACTATATTTTTATCGTTTTTCTTATAGCGCATATTGCTAATCAGGGTCTGCTGTAACTCCGAAAGAGCCAACCTCTTGCGGTCTGCGCACTCACGTGCCGATACCATAGGGTCGTTTCCGACACAGACGACTGCATAATCGGCATTCGCTGCCAACTCAGCGGCGGCTTCCATACCGTCCGATAAGATTTTCACTTTGAACCCCTTCGCCGAAGCAATACCGCCCGGCTCGAATTCGCACAACCGCCCGCCGGAATCAACGGCTATATCTTTACCTCTCCAACTCTTGAGGGTTTGCATCTTATACTCTAAACTATAGCGGAAAATCATACGCCCGAACCACTCATAAGTGCTTTCACCCGCGGCATTAACGTAGCCTGCCGGAGCGTCCGAGACGATTACACCGTCATCTGCTTCCGAACAACGCAGAAGTTTTCCATTATGCTCAGATACGAACACAACGAAACAATTCGAGGAATCCGCATAAGAGTTTTCATGCCCCCATTCGATTATCTTGAATCGACATTCCGGAGTAATCTCATCGGAATCCGCAACAATCGAACCATCGCCTTTGACCGACAAGTACCTACCATTAAAGACGGATTTTATAGCAACTATGTCACAAGCGTCATGATAAGTTACCCGCTCTGCGCCGAGAACTTCACGCAATCCCGACAGAATCGTGCTGCTGTAGTCGGACATTCCCGTATACCAGTCCTTAAAAACCGTATCTCCATGGAGTCCCACAACTGCTACCGTGCATTTGCCGTCGTCTTTTATAGGGAGCGTACCGCTCTCATTCTTTAACAGCGTAATACATTCCCGCGCGGCACGTGCATTGACCGCCTTGAACTCATCACAGTTGAGTTTTTCTTCGGGAATGTTCGCATAAGGATTCGATTCCGACGGCGAGAATTCACCCAACATGAATCGCCCTGTTAACACCTCCGAAATCGCCGAATCCAACATTTCCTCGCTTATCTCCCCGGATTCAATCGCGGCTTTCGCCGTTGCAATAGTGGTGGCATGAACCGCCGAAGACTCGGTTATGATATTAATTCCCGCTTTGAGGGCGAGGGCGAGGGTTTCGGTATGGGAATCGCTGAATTTATGTGCGTTGACATTCCCGCAGAAGTCGCCGCCGTCGGTCACAGCGAACAACATTCCCCACTCTTCCTTGCAAACCCGCCGAACATCGGGATTAATAATCGCAGGAAGCCCCGACAACTCATTATACGCCGTCATGAGCGAATGTGCCGCCCCTGCACGAATCGCAGGCTCGAACGCGGCATAATAATACTCACGAAGCAGTCGTGCATCTACATTAGCAGAATCCCGCAGTCTGTCCTCTTCATGATTATTACAACAGAAGTGCTTCAACCCGCACAGAACCCGCAGATACTCCGGGTGTTCCCCTCTCATTCCCCGACAGTAAGCGGTGGACATTTCCCCCGTAAGAAACGGGTCTTCGCCGTAACTCTCTTCATTTCGACCCCATCGCGGGTCACGACAGAGGTCAACCGTCGGCCCCCAGACCATCAAAGCCTCGTAGGGGCGTTTACTGTTATAGATTCTCGTTTCCGTCCCGCAGATTTCGCCGAGTTTATACATTAAATCCGGGTCAAACGTCGCCGCAAGCCCGATTGGTTGCGGAAACACCGTCGAAATCTCGCCCGGGGTTCGTGAAACATATCCGCGCGCGACTTCGGTGCCGAAACGACATTCGGCGATTCCCAACCGCTCGATTGCTTGTTGGGCAGACGGTAACAACCCGATTTTCTCGTCAAGGCTAAGTTGCGAAACTAAATCGGCAATCGTTTCATTAATGATTTTCATGGTTTTCATAGTTTTCATAATATTCTTCCTTCTGATTTTGATTACGTTTTTTCTGTAACTTTCGTTCAGCTCTTTCGGCAAAGATTCTCAAAGTTAAAATTGAAATAATTCCCGCTATAACCGACAATACTATAGAGAACACAACAATGGTGGGGACGAATCCGTTGAAAGCACCCGCGGCGTGTTCGCTTTCGCTGATTATAATTCGTTCGGCAAGCGGAGTAAAGGTAAATTCTTCTACTGAAATTTCTTCCGGATTTTCTTCCGGATTTTCTTCCGGTTCAAATATTTTGAAGATTTTGAAATCAGCCGCCAACAAATCAAATCCCGCTTTGGAATAACCCACCACTAAGGCTTCGTCTTCCGCCATCGCATCGAACACCAACGAATCCGAAAGTTCTTCCTCCTCCCCGTGGAGTTGCGTGTTACTGAGTCTCACATAATTAATGTTGGTGTGTTCCCTGCCGTATGACTCAAGAAATTCCCGTCGGTCTTGCCGATTATCGTGGGCTGAAACACTCTCCGACAGAATCGTAAACCCGGTTTCGAGGGTTTGACGATAAAGTCCGATGTTATTCGCGGCGGCTTCACGCGAGGAATCCAGCGCGACCTTCGCGTCCGATTCGATTACGGCGTTCAACCCGCGTTGTCCCATAATCGAAAACGCAACAATCGGCGAAACCGTAAACCATAACAAAATCAAGGTAAAAATCACAACGTTTGATTTATTTGCTTTCACAAGAGATTCTCCTTACTTCCTTTCTATACGAACATACAATCTTCTATAGTATATCACAGATTTTATTTAAAGTAAAGGGTCACTCAATGATTTATCAAGAAAAATTTGTTGTTTCTAACGAAATTTACCTATGATATTCGCCGACGATTGCGTAATAATATTATTGCAAAAGCATTTTGGGCTTTTGTAATTTGAAACAGAGAAACGTTAAAAATTGCGTTCTCTCATTTATTGGAGGATTAATATAATGGCTAAGAATAAAGATGCTTTAAACGGATTGAAAATGCAAGCTGCAACCGAAGTAAACGTTCCTTTGAAACAGAACGGTTATAACGGCGACCTCACCGCTAAACAGGTTGGTTCTGTAGGCGGACAGATGGTTCGTAAGATGATTGAAAATTACGAAAACGGCGTTAGATAGCAAAACAAGAGCTCACAGGTCGGCGGCTCCGCCGTCGAGCAGGTGAGCTTGACGAAAGCAAAACAAGAGTTCACAGGTCGGCGGCTTCGCCGCTGGCAGGCTGCTTGACGAGGCAAAAAGCAAAACAAGAGCCGCCGGGTCGTGGCTCTGCCACGAGCAGGGTGGCTTGACGAAATAAAAGCAAACCAAGGCAGTGAAGATTCTTCTTCACTGCCTTTTTGCGCTAAACATCCAACAATCCATGCTCACGAATTTTCACGATAGCATCCACCGAACAAGACACATCCAATTTCTTGAAAATCAAAGCCATATGCGATTTAATTGTAGAAGGCTTGATTCCCATTTTCTCCGCCATTTCTTTATGAGTGAGTCCGTCGTTCAAATGATGCAGAATTTTCCTCTGCTGTTCAGTGAATTTCAAGTTCTGCGATGTCCTTCCCCCGGTCAGACCTTTTGAATTTTTCGCCTTGACGAGGGCGCGATAATACAACGACTTCACTTCCGAAGCGGTAAGTTCGCCGTTATAATCCTTCTGAATCACCCGCTTGAGCAGTTTGTGTAACATATTGGAAAGTTCCGCACCGTCATTCACAAACATCTGTATGAACCCGTTTTCTCTCGAGATGATAATCGCCGATTGGAGGGAATTTAACGCTTCTTCCCGATTTCCCCTGTTTTTCTTCCAGTAAGCGATTGCAAGGAGAATATTCACCTCAATCAAGTCAAGGGTTCGGCGGTATCGAGTACACATATTCTGCAATTTCTTGAGGAACAAAATCGCGAGATTCCATTCCCCCGACGTGATGTAAGCCCGCACCGTCGTGAAATGCCGATACAGCTTATAGAACGACAATTCCCCGTGAGAATCGGTGTTATTGCTGTTGGAGAGCCAATCGCGCGCAACAGAAACGTCCCCTTCATCCAGTTTAAGTCTGCACACGAACGCTTGGAAATTCGCATTGAGGTAGTACGCTTTATGCCGCCGAATCATCCCCCCGATATCTTCCAGGATTTTACGGCTTTCGCTTTCTTCACCCTGTGCAATCAAGACGGTAGCGAGCAACATATACGAACAAAACTGGGTTTCGGGTGCGAAACTGTCTTTCAAAAGCGCGTTCGCCTCCGAAGCCAATTCATATGCGGTATCGAGTTCGCCTTTTTCATAAGCGAGTCCGCCGCGAATAAGCCTCTCCATCAAATCGTACTCTTCCCCCACCAAAACGCCGACTGTTTTTTTGAGCATCTTCCACTCGGCATCATCGGCATTACAATATTCGGAAAAATCCCGCGCACTACGGTGACAATACGGCATATTCTGCGAAATCGACGGCGTGTTCGACTGTCCGAACAAAGACAGGGGGAGTTTCTTCAACCCTTTTGCGACTTCGCGTACACTGTTGCGATAATCCATACAACGCAGAAGAACAGCCGTCTGGGCAGAAGCGGGATGCTGAAAAATAATCTTAGGCAGAACCGCAAAGTATCGGTCTAAGTAGGATTCCATATCAGCCCCCCGCCCTTCCACATAGGAAGACCATGCCTGCACTTCCAGCAAGAACGGATACTCATCCACAATGGATTCATCCACCGATAAGCTGATAATCGACAGGGTTTCTTCAATGGCGGCATAAGGCGAATTATAGTTGTACATCTTGCGTAAACCCTTTGTGATTCCGCTTTTGTTCTTGGACTTGATGTAATATTCCACCGCTTTGAAATAATCACCGTTCTTGTAGAACCAATCGCCGACTTTTTTGTAAATCTCACTTTTGCGCTTCTCGTCTTCCCGGTCGAGGGTGTTGCGGAGAAAATCCACAAATAAATGATGAAGCCGATACACCCCGGCAGAATCCACACTGATGAAGGCGTTTTCGCGTACAAGCCCGTTAAGGACTTCTTCCCCGTCTTTTCGCCCGCTCATGTAATTACAGAAAGCGGGTTTAAGCTCATCCTCAACCGATACACACAACAAGAAACTGCGACGTTCGGGCGACCACTTATCCCAAATCTGCTCCCGAATAAACGTCTCCAAATAAGACGAAATCATTTTTCTGCCGGTTTTCTCCCTGCCGGACAACATCAGTGCGTTCAGCCCGATTGCCCAGCCCCCGGTCTCCTCACAGGTCTTCTGCGCTTGATATTCGCTCATTGTTCGTCCGCGTAAGGCGAAAAACTCCTTGATTTCACTCGGGGTAAACCTGAACTCTTCCCCGCCGATTACAGTAATCTGCTCCTTCACCACAAACTCCGAAAAACAGTCCGGCGGTTCGGCACGACTGAGAAAACACAGACTCACGAACTCCGACAATTCCTCGATGAACGTCGGCAACCGTTTCAAGACTTCGCAATCGGTGAGCAGGTGCAAATCGTCCAACACAAGAATAGCCTCGCCTCTTTCGTTTCCCTCGGTGTTTTCGCGACTGTACAAGCCGAACGAAATGAGCGCGCTTTCCAGGAACTCAAACGGTGCAGACGCAAACGTATTCTGCGAAACGAGCGATTTAAGCTCGACATTGCCCGACTGAATCGTGAGAAGTGCCATTACAAGGCGTTTGCAGAATTTGCCGGGGTTCTTCCCCGCAGATTCGCTGATTGCGAGCCATGCACCGGGACCTTTTCGCCGTGAAAGCCACATTCTCACCGAAAATGTTTTGCCGTAACCGGCAGGCGCGTGAATGTACATAAATCGCCCCGCGGCGACCGAATCCAAACGTTCCATTACCCTCTTCCTCGGGATAGCAGAATGATTCACTTTAATCGAACCTCCTGTTTCTTTTCTTTTTCTGTTTTCTTTTTCCTTTACTTCCTAGCTTATCATGTTTCACAACAAAATTCAACCCCTTTTTAATATTTTAAGCACCCCCCACGGTTGCTTTTTTTCGCGCGATTTTTATCATATAATAAATCAACGCTTGTCGAAATATTACGCAATTTTTCATGCTTGACAATCCGCATATGAAGTGTTATACTGATATGGGAGTATGAGCGTCCTGCCTGATTCGGAGGGAATAGTATACATATGCTGAAGAAAATCGCAGCTTCGAAATCGAAGTTAATTATAGTATCGGCTTTAATCTTCGCGGTTGTCACCGGGATTATCCTTGCCGTATGGAGACCGTGGAGCGCACGCGCAAACACCGATTTCACCGTTTCCGGGGATGCCGTGGCGGTAATGACCACGAAAATCACCGTTTTAGACGGAATTTGGGATGCTAAAAGATACTCCGATGAGTTATATTTCCCGTTAGGATTAGCAGTCACAAACGGGAATGTTGTGGTTGCCGACTCCATGTGCGACCGAATCGTGATTCTCGACGGGGAGAAAAACCGAAGAATCGGCAGGCCCGGTCAATACGGGCTGACCTACTTTGATTCCGGCGCACTGAAAGACGGATACCGCGAGAACGCTTTGTTCATGAAACCGTCCGACGTGGCGATTTCGTCGAACGGCGACGTAATAATCGCCGACACCGGGAACCACGTGATTCGCCGCATGGACGAGGAATTTGTCGTCACCATTGCAGGTAACGGAACAGCGGGCTACACCAACGGAAAAGAAGGCAAGGCACAGTTCAACTCACCCCGCTCGGCGGCGATTGATTCCCAAGGGAACATCTACGTTGCCGACACCTTTAACCACTGTATTCGCCTAATTGACCCGGAAGGGAACGTTTCCCTCTTTGCGGGGGTACCCGAACAAGCGGGATATTCCGACGGCAGAAACGACCGCGCGATGTTCCGTGAACCGTCCGGGATTGCCGTTTCTGTCACGGGGGATATTTACGTGGCGGATTCCGGTAATCACACTATACGGAAAATCTCCGACGGAAACGTCTCCACCGTGGCGGGGAAACCCGGTGAAATCGACCGTGTGTCGGGATATCCCGAAGGCGGATATCGCGACGGAGACAGCAACGAGGCGCAATTCCGCTTTCCGCGCTCAATCTCAATGCTGAACAGGAACACCGTTCTGGTCGCAGACAGTATGAATCATGTTGTGCGCCTGGTTGACCTCACGAAAGGTGAAACCCGCACACTAATCGGAAACGGAACAGCGGGATTGTATTATGAGTCTGCCGAAAACGCGAAACTGACCCGCCCCGAAGGAATCGGCACCGACGGTGAAAAACTGTACGTATCGGATACCGTTAATAATCGGGTGATTTCGTTTCCGCTGAACGCACGAATCCTGGAAGGTCGCCCCTCACGAGAAGATTTACTGGAATCCACCGGGATTGCCACCGCCTCAAAATATTCCTATAACGGCGATATACGCATTTTCGTGAAGGATGTTCGGGTGGATATGGAACGGCTTCACCCGTGGAACACCGAAGAATACATCTATGTCCCGATTCGTCCGCTGCTGGAAGCACTCGGTGCGGATATTACGGTTGACGAAAAGAGCGGACTGCTCACCGTGACTATTCTGGAAGAAAGCACGGTTTTAGCGCGTGACCGTGACTATTTTATCCAAAAGGGTGCGGCAGTCACCACCCTGGACGAAATTACACGGCTTTTCCCCTACGTTCTGGAATGGTATCCCGAATACAGCCTTATAGCGGTTCATGTCCCGTCCGATTTAGAAGGTCTGCTCGAATTACAGGGAGGGAATGAAAATGAATAAGGCATATAAAAAGTTGAGGGTGACGATTATACTTGCGTTACTGCTTATTTTCGGGTTAAGTCAATACTTCGGCGTTATCGTCGGGCCCGACAACTTGATTTACGACAATCTGTTGAGTTCGCCGGGTGAACCGTCCGACAACATAATCATAATCGGAATGGACGAACGCAGTATAAACGAAATAGGCTCGTGGCCCTGGCCGCGATTTTACGTAGCCGATGCAATCGAAAAACTGGCGGAATACGATGTCGCCGCAATCAGCGCGAGTATACTGTACGATGCCTACAGCAACGAAGACTATGACAATGCCCTCGTGAAAGCCGCCGCTTTGACCGAGCGTCTCGTTCTCGGCGGAATGGCATATATTTCAGATGAGGGGTATAACGTAGAAATCGGAATCGAAGACTACATCAGTCCGTTTGACGAACTCGACAGAGTAGTCACAACGGGATTCCTGAATGCCGAAAACGATGGTGACGGGGTCATGCGTCGTGCGTTGACTTCTTTGAGATACGGCGACACCCTCGTCCACTCATTAGCTTACGAAACCTATCTGAAAGCCTGCGAAGTAAAAGGAATCACCCCGAATGAAGTTCCGGTCGATAACGTGGGGACTTTCCCGATTAACTATACGTCACGGCCCGGCGGATACAAAGTGTATTCTTTCTGGGCGTTGATTAACGATGAACTGGAACCCGCAATATTCAAAGATGCGATTGTACTCATCGGCCCGTACGCCCAGGGAATCGGCGGAGGGAACTATCCCACCCCGCTCGAAAAAGCAACCCTTACCTATGGTGTCGAAATCAATGCGAATATAATCCAAAATATGTTCGAAGGCGATTTCAAGGAATCCGCACCGCAATGGCTGAACTTCGGGATTATGGCGGCATCGGTTTTAATCATGCTCCTACTCCTGCACAGACTGAAACCGTTGTGGAGCGTCGCGCTCACCCTCGGACTGGCGGCAATCCTGATTATTACCGCATTAATCGCGTACTCACAATTTGGTATCATAATCAAATGCGGCGACACGATTATTCTGTTGTTATTCTGCTGGCTCACCAACATGATTTTCGGCATTTTGACCGCACAAAACGAGAAACAGCACATTCAGGGGCTGTTCGGACGATTCGTCGCACCGGAGGTTGTTAACGAAATCATTTCCGGCGGGGTGGACATTCAGCTCGGCGGAAGCGAGAAAGAAATCACGGTCTTATTCGTGGATATACGCGGATTTACCGCTTTTTCGGAAGCTAACCCCCCCGAAAAAGTAGTCAAAATGGTGAATCGTTATCTTGACCTTACCAGTCGCTCGATTCAAAGCAACGGCGGGACGATTGACAAGTTCATCGGGGACGCTACGATGGCGATGTTCAACGCACCGAATGAGCTTGCCGAACACGCACTCTGTGCCGTGAAGGCGGCATGGGCAATGAAGGTGGGTTCACAATCCCTGCGGGAAGAAATTCTGCAACAGTATGAGGTTGATTTGCAGTTCGGTGTGGGAATCAACACCGGTAACGCGGTAGTGGGGAACATGGGTTCGGATTTTCGCATGGACTATACCGCAATCGGCGACACGGTGAATACCGCGGCACGACTGGAATCCAATGCGCAAAAGGGACAGATTATCATTTCGGAGGCGACGTATAAACTCGTGAAAGACCACGTGGAAGTCACCGATTTGGGGATTCTCATGGTGAAGAACAAAAAAACGGGAATCCAAATATACAGCGTAGACGACGTATTATAAAATAATGAAGTAAGCAGGGGGTGGGAAAATGATTTTTGAAACGGTATTCCTCGGAACGAACGGTTCGTGCGCATATAATAACGGCAACAGGTCGAAATACGGTACGAATACCTCCTGTGTCGCGGTAAGAATCAATAACGACATCATCTTGTTAGACACCGGTACCGGGGTCATGAATCTGGCTCTGCCGCAAGCGAAATTAATCGACGGCAACACCCGCAAAGAGATTAACGTGATGTATTCGCACTATCACAACGACCATACCTGCGGACTGTTGTTCCTGAAATCCCTCTTCGACAGTGAAAGCAAGGTGTGCTTTTTCGGGGAACGCCAACTCAATCCCTGGCAAAAAATACCCAGAGCGGTAAAAGCCATCATCGCCGGTACTATCTCACCGCCGTCCTGCCCAATCACGGTGTCGGACTTGAAAGCCGAACTTGAATACGTCACCGCCAAAACCGCGAAAGGCAAGTTCCGGGTTGGTGAACACTTCAGCATAATGGTGAAAACCCACCCTCTTTCCCACCCGGGCGGTGCGATGGGCTACCGACTCGAATATGCCGGAAGGTCACTCTGCTACTGTACCGACGTTGACCTGGCAGAACACCAAATCGACGGTGAATTTGATGAAGAACTGATAAAATTTGTAAAAAATGCCAACCTGCTGATTTGCGACTCTTTCTTCCCGGAAGGAACGAAGCAACCGGGTTGGGGACACTCCACCCCGCAGGAATGTGCAAGACTGGCAGAAAAAGCAAACGTCAAAAAACTCGCGCTTTTCCACTACAATCCCGAATTAACCGACGCTCAAATCGATAGTTTGGAACAAGAGGCGCAGGTGATTTTCCCAAACACCTTCGCGTCTCGTGATATGATGAGGTTTTCATTATGACTAAATTACATTCAATTAGAAAAATCACGGCGTTTTTACTGCTTATCTCGATGTTGGTTTCCGTGTTTCCGTTGTTTGAAACGGCGGAAGCCGCTCTCCAAGAAACCGAAGGGCCGCGGGTCACGCAGGTTCGCGGAGATACGTGGCTTTATCGCGGGGGCGGATACGCACCTATAACCATTTACCGCGGAATGTTACTCCAGGCGGGTGACTTGATTGAAACCGGGGTCGAAAGCTCGGTCGCGTTAACCTACTACGGAAAAGACATCACGGTGGGGGAATTGACCCGCCTGTCGATTGACTCCCTCTGGAACAAACACAATCGTGACGACAGTTCCATCAGCTTGATTGAAGGCATGGTGAAGAACAAAGTCCATGTTGAACTTAACAAGAACTCCCGCAATGTGATTCGCGCGTCGAACACCATTGCAGGCGTTCGCGGAACCGAATACATTCTGATTTACAGCCGTATGGGCTTCCCCGATTACGGTGACGAAAACCCCTACGTGCGAATCAAAGTCATAGAGGGAACCGTACGTTTCGACCTGGAGGTTGAGGACGACGACGGCAAACTCTTTATGCAGACTTTTCTAATCAGTGCCGACGGAATCATCCCGATTGAAGAAACCCTCGACGGGGAACAAGTCCCGGTCAGCAAAAACACGGGGCTGAAAACCTTCACGATTCCCGTGAAAGACCTTGACACCACCATTCTCGAAGGTCTCGTGAACAATGAAGATATCATCGCGAATAATCCGGATTTTATTCAAAACATCATAGAAGAGCTGGAAATCAGGAGCGAACAAGGCGAAGAAAACAAGAAAACCGCACCCGAAAAACCACCGGCAGAACTGATTTTCGATTCGGAATCCGATGAAATCCTGCCGAATCTCCCTGTACCGGAAATCCGGGGTGAACCCGACAATTCTAACAACAGCTCCGGCAACAATTCTAACAATAACAATCAAAATAACGGAAATCAAACCGAACCCGCGGCAACCACCACTCAACCCCCCATGACCCTGCCGCTCTCTCCGCCGGGCGCGAACACCACACGAATCGTTGCCGTCGCGAACACCACTGCTCCCGCAACCCCCGCGACTACCATAACCACAACGACTTCCGCAACTACGACTACTGCCGCGGCAACCACCGTGATTACCGCCGAAACCACTCCCCGCGCAACCACCGCAGAAGTCACTACCACCGCCGCGACCGCGGCTACCACCACCCGCGCAACCACCGTGACCACCACCCGCGCAACTACGGCGATTTCCACGTCGGAGGCGACTACCCGCGAAACCACCCCGGAAACCTCCGCTACAACGATTGAAACTACGTCGGTTTCGGTGACACCCGCAACCACCGTGACTACCACGACCGAAACTTCCGCGACTACTACGACCGAAACTTCCGCGACGACTACGACCGAAACTTCCGCGACGACTACGACCGAAACTTCCGCGACGACTACGACAGCGACTACTACGACAGCGACTTCCGCGACTACCACGACAGCGACTTCCGCGACAACCACGACAGCGACTTCCGTGACTACCACGACAGCGACTACTACGACAGCGACAGAGACTACCACGACCGAAACTTCCGTGACTACTACGACTGCGACTTCCAGAACCACCTCAACTTCTGCGACGACTACCGACCCGGGTACGCCGGAAGTCACGAGTGAGGTTTCTTTCATCGAATATCCGGAAATCGTAGTGGAATACTATGAGGGGTTGAGACTCTTTGACATCGAACTCGACGAAGGATACGATTGGGATGAAGAAGACCACCGCAATCAAGGTGAGTTGTTTGCGAACGAAGGCAACTCGGCAGAACCGCGCTACGGTGCATGGCTTATCCACCCCGACAGCGACGAGCCGGTTCATGGGTATATCACGGTTCGTGTGATGAAGGCTACGTTGACTGTAGAAGAATTGATAGACCTCTTTGAAAACAGAAAAGACGAATATGGAGACCCCAATCCTGATTTCGCTCTCAGATGGAACATCGAGGATTTAGTAAGTCCTCCTACTCCCCATACTGCCACTTACGGTACTACGTTATTCAACATTGCATTACCGAGCGGTGGTCAATTCTCATGGGAAGAAGACCAGTATGAGACCACTGTCGGAGATGTAGGGATACAACAATTCACAGTACTCTTCACGATTCTCTTCTCGATTGACGGTGGTCCAATAATACCCAATCCGAATTACAATCCGATTGAACTCAACGTTACGATAGAAGTCCTTCCGAAACAACTCATTATTGCGTCTGTCACCCATACAAAGCAATATGACGGAAGTAATATCGCTACGTCGGGCGCGGAATTCGAACTTAGCGGGATACTACCGGGCGATGAGGTCAATGTAACATCGTATGAGATACGGTACGCGGAGAGTTCGGAGTTTCCTCATGCCGCAAATGCCGGAAATACGCTTATAAATATGCCGACTATAACCATTGATAACTCCAATTACAATTACACCGGATATCCGGAGTACCCCGTTTCAGGAATTACACCTGCCAATTCCACTTTAAACGACCACAATGAGGACATTCCCGACGGTTTCATTGCTGACTACGGCTCAACCCTCGGAGACTTAGACCTGTCTGACTTCCCCGGTTGGTCGTGGGAATCTCCGACCACCCCTGTCGGTGAGACGGGAACACGAACCCACTCGATGTCCTTCCTACCGTTTAACAATGTTTGCACAGATGATTGTGACCCCATGGTTTGCGTGCCTTACGGAAACTATCTCCCTATCACGGGAATAGAGGTTGAAATCGAGGTGGGCGATGCACCGCCAGGCTCATCGGAGTCCAATCCATTCGAAATCCTCGGCGAAGCAGACCTCCGCAAAGTCGGAACAGGTGTTGACGGTTGGAATCTCAATTCCCACTATAAGTTGATGGGTGACATCACCCTCACCGGGACGAACAACTGGACACCGATAGGCTTGCCAACGATAGAAAACAGATTCATCGGGACGTTTAACGGAAACGGCTATCTAATCAGCGGATTAAACCATTCAACCGGTAGCGACCAATACATCGACCGAAGCGGTGCTGAAGGTCTGTTCGGGGCAATCGGTGCGGGCGGTGTAGTGAAAAATCTCGGAGTTGAGGTAAACTACAGTTTTGGTCAATCGAATGTAGATTACATTGGCACGATTGCCGGACACAATTACGGTACAATTGAGTACTGCTACTCACTCGGCTCAATAACAGGAGGAGGACGCTACAAAGGCGCAATAGCGAGTTATAATTATGGGCCTTCCGGGACAATAAGAAACTGCGTAGCTTTAAACACAAGTGTAGGAAGTGAAGGACATAGAATAACGAACAGTAGCGGGACATTACGCGATAACTATTCTAACCGCGACATGACGAGTAATAGCGTCACTTCATTCGGTCTTAACCAAATATCCGGTGAAAGAATCCTCTCAGGCAACGTGCAGACCGTTCAAGATTTGCTCGACAGCGTGTTCAGAAATCCGCCCAATTTACGAACTTTGCTTAATTTACAATAATTCACACCCAACCGAAAGGAGAAATAAATGATAAATATTGAAAACATCAATCATAACGAAAGCGGGACAGAATTCTACAAAAAAGGTGAGGTAATCATCAGGGATAATGATTTTGAGTGCAGTAAAATGTACATCATAATCGAAGGCTCGGCGAAGGTCTACAAAAACTACGGCGAAATGGGGGAAGTATCCGTCGCACGGCTCTCAATGGGGGACTTTTTCGGTGAGATGTCGCTGTTCCTCGGGCGGGGGCGCACCGCAACGGTGGTCGCTGATGAGGACATAACCCTCATCGCGCTTGACAAAGACAACGCGCTGGACTTCTTCCGTGAACAGCCGGAAGCGACCTATTCGCTCATATCGACCTTGTGTTCCCGCTTGGTGAACACCAACGTCAACATGGCGGACAACAGCGTACGGTTCGAGAAAATCGTTATAGGCCTGAACGACGAGAAAGAGAAGTTCAAGTCTGCCGCTAACACCGACGCGTTGACCGGTGTGTTCAATCGTCGCTGTTTCATGGACACCGCCGCGAAAATGCTCAAGGATTCTTTCGAGAACGGCAATCGCGCGTTCGTCACCATGATTGATATTGACTTCTTCAAGAAAGTCAACGACACCTACGGGCATCAGGCGGGAGACGAAACCCTCAAGCGCATGGCGGCGGTAGTGGCAAACACCCTGCGGGAGAGAGACCTGTTCGCGCGGTACGGCGGGGAGGAGTTCATTATGCTCTTCACCGGATTGACAAGTGACGCCGCTCAAAAAATGGTGGAACGTGTCCGCGAAAACATCAAGGCAATGGAAATCATTTTCGAGGATTTGCGAATCAGGGTCACGGCAAGCTTCGGTATTGCCGAAGTCGTTGCCGCGGAAGGGATTGAATCGGCAATCGCCAAAGCCGATGAAGCCTTGTACGAAGCCAAACAAGGCGGTCGTGACAGAAGCGTTTTCTATAATTAGTATAGGTTCTGATTTACTCTGCAAGAGCTGCCTCGCCGCCAAGCGGGCAAGCTCTTGTTTTGTTTTATTAGTTCCGGTTCTGATTTACTCTGCCTAAAACCAGAATCTCATTCCGGCGATGACTTGATTCAAGCCGTAGCGCATCGCGTCCATGAGGTGATTGTATTTCCCCGACGGGATGTTGGTGCGGAAACCCAGCGGGTTTGTCGTGAATGAATAGTTTGAAACCTCCTTCATAAAATTAACACATCGCGGATGAATCACGATTTTGTGTGCCTGAATAAACTGGATTCCGTGGTTGACGCTGTCCGCACCTTTTCGTGCCGCGTCAATCCGACTGAGACCGCGCAGGCGCAGTTCGTCTATACTTTTCGGCTCGGCAGAATCGGCGTAAATCCTCTCTTTACCGTATCCCATAGCGGTAATTCTCTCGGCAATTTCACGGTTAGACATTCCGAAGCCGTACATTTCATCGAAAACGTAAATAATCCGCCCGGTGATATCCACCAACATACAGCACAGCGCGCTCGGGTCGTTGGTGTAGCCGAAATCCAAGCCGAACGCCGAAACAAATCGCGGTGAACCCGAAATCCTTGCACGGACTTTTTCAAGGTCGAACTCCGCCGACTCCCAATTCTCGTAGACTAAACCGTCTGCCACCCCCCAATCCCCCAGTCCGACTACTTTGTATCGTTTCGGGTTATCGTTCTTCACCCGCTCAAACAGAAGCTTGTCCTCTTCGTCCAACCACTCATTCGTTTCGTGATTGGTGGTAAGGGCTAACACGTTTTCGCCGCCCTTATCGAAGAATCTGCGTTTTAGCCAGTGGGTTCCGCTCCACGGATTAAACGTCAAGGTCAGTTGCTTGAAGAGACCCGGAGGGAGTTTCCCCCTCACCGACTCATCCAGCATATTGAAATCATCCTCCCGGTCTATTTCAAATGCTTCTTCCACCCAGACCCAACACAATTTCCCTCTTTCGGTTGTAATACTTGCGAGGCGCATCGCATCATACAACCCCCGGAAGAAAATCTTTCCTCCTTTAGAATAACTCATTTCCAAAGGGGAGATTTTACACTTCCAATCATCGGCGACCCCCAGCCTGTCGATTGCCCACTTCAACTCGGTAAAGCAGGAATCCTTGAGCGAATTGTATACCTTCCTCACCGCTAACAAATTCGCGCCGGGGTGTTTCATCATATTATAAATGTACCATAACGCCGCCGTCTTGGATTTTTTTGAAGCCCTCCCTCCTTTCACGACACGGTATCTCCCCTCGAAATCGCAGAACTCATCATACCCGCCGCCGATTATTTCTTTGAAATCCTTGTCTTCTAACATTCAGCAATCTCCTTTCGTAACAACAGTATATCACATGAGTTCGGCGCACAGTACCAACTTTCGTTGCGTAGGCAACAAAAATCATGAAGTGCCATTCGCGCATAATTCTACCCGAACTTTTGAACTGTCCTCCCCGCGAACCGACATAAGCGCGCCCCTGATTAAAAACGCTTTCGGGTCGCCGCAAGGACTTTTCAGGGCGCAGCAGACCCGCGTTCCCGCGATTAATCCGAGGGTTTGAAGCCGGCGGAGGTGTTCCGCACCGGAACCGTTGCAACAGAAACTCCTGACCACGGCAACCTGACCGACTTTCATTGAATCCATCGTAATTTCCATAAGTTACTCCTACTTTTATTTTAAAATAGTCTATGAAAATCCACCAAAATCGTGTATACTTATTTTAAATGGGGCTTCGCCCCAAACCCCCTCACCTGCGGCGGGAAACCCGCCTTGGTTCGCTAAAGAAATGGGGGCGAAGCCCCCATTCTTCAGGGAGCGTAGCAGGGTCTCCCTGCGAAGCGACAGGGGGTTTGGGGGTGTAACCCCCATTCTTCAGGGAGCGTAGCAGGGTCTCCCTGCGAAGCGACAGGGGGTTTGGGGGTGTAACCCCCATTTATAACAAAAGGAGACTCATAAAAATGCGAATAGGAAACGGTTACGATGTTCATAGGTTGGTAAAAGGACGAAAACTGTACCTCGGCGGGGTGGAAATCGAACATCCTTACGGGTTGGACGGTCATTCCGATGCCGATGTGGCGGTTCACGCCTTGATGGATGCACTGCTCGGTGCGGCGGCGTTGGGAGATATAGGAAAACATTTTCCGCCGGGGGACAAACGTTTCAAAAACGCCGACAGTTGCAGATTGCTCGGCGAAGTCGTCGATTTACTCACCCGACACGGTTACACAATCGGGAATATCGATATCGTGATTGTGGCGGAACAACCGAAACTCGCCGAACACATTCCGGCAATGCGCGAAAACATCGCGAAAAGCTGCCGTACAGATATCGGGAGGGTGAGCGTTAAAGCCACCACCGAAGAAGGTCTCGGTCTCGCAGGGGAAGGAATCGGGGCGCATTGCGTATGTATACTTGAAGAAAACCGCGGCTGAATCACGATTATGAAAATTTTCATAAAAAGCTAAAGTTTTGTCGAACAGCGGACGATATAAAGATTGTAAAGCGTATGAAAATTTCCGGAATCTTGCCAAAGGTCGGGCTTTGCCCGACCTGCGGAGGAAATTCGCAAGAATTTCCGGAGTTATAAACGAAAGGAGACGCAACAGATGGAAATCAAAAAAATCAACAGCAACGCTTTAAATGCGTATAAGCTGAATAATAATGCCGCTCAAAAGGTCACTCAAAATGCCTCTGACCGCGTCAAGAACGTCCGGAAAAACGCCGATTCGGCGGGGGCGGGAAAGTTTGACTCGGTACAGTTTGATTTCGCCGCAACCCTCGACGTGGTGAAAGCGAACATCGTTTCTAAACTGAACGGTGAGACCGATATGCGTGAACTCGACTCCCTGCGGGAAAAATACGCGGGCGGGACTGTTCCCGTGTCGGTAGAAGAAATCGTCGGGAATATTCTGGGTGACTGAGCAATCACAAGCAATCAAGAAAAACTCAAGAATTTAATAAGAATTTAAGGGAATGAAAGTTAGATGGATATTCAGAACTCCGCTAAAATCGTGGAATTCATGGGGACATATAACAAGCACTTTTCGGAAGTGGTAGACTTCTTGAATCGAAAACAACAGAAAGTACTCGCCGATGACCTGCTTTGGCTGCATGAGTCCTTGTCGGAAGAGCAGCGGTTGTCAATGGCGGGGCTTTCATTGGAAAATAAGCGGTTAGCACTCTTCGATTCGATGGGATACGGTGAAACTTCTTCGAAAGAACTGCTGGAACTCATGCCGGAAGAATACAAAGGCAGGTTCAAACTGGAATGTACGAACATGGAAGGGGCGATTGACAGGATTCGTTCGCTCAATGCCGATATACTCGAAACCATCGAGAAGAAAATCGCCGTGGCGGAGACTTTTCTCAAAGAAAAAGGGGTCAGCGCACCGGGATTCTATGACGGCAGCAGCGGAAAAGTCGGAAAAATCGGAAAGCTACGGCTCGGCAACCCCGACGACAACGTAATCGGGAGCATGTAAGCTTGACAAGGCAGAGTAAGCTTGACAAGGCAAGGCATGTGAAATAAGCCTACTAAATCAAAATTAACAGGAGAATTATTCTATGCGTTCATCATTCATGGGGTTTGAGGTTCAGAAGAGGTCGATTCAACTGGCACAGAAGAATCTCGATATAACGGGTCACAATCTCGGAAATATAGGAACGGTCGGATTCACCCGTCAACGGATTGATACGGCTTCGTTATCTATAAGTTCGTTCACTTATTGGCAAACGAAAATGTCGCGGTTGTCACTTGCCGGACAGGGAGTGACAGCCTTCGGCGTGTCTCAAATTCGTAACGATTATCTAGACAAGCGTTACCGCGACATGACTCCGTTTGCGAAGGAATACGATATAAAACTCAGCGTTGCCATGGAACTGGAAACCACCCTCGATAACATCGACAATTTCGGGCTGTTGGCGGCGTTCGACGACTTGAAATCAGCGTTGGAGCGAGTGTCGTTGTCTCAACCCGATGCGAAAGAGATGACCAGCCAGGTTCGCAACCAGGTTTCGAACATATGCGCCATGTTACGCACGTATCACAGCGAATTAAACCGAATCCTTGAAAATAATATCTTGGAATTGAGCAATTCGGTCACGGCGACCAACAACCTGATTGACTCCGTCGTGGCGTACAACAAAGCCATTACCGCCGAATACATTTCCGATGCGGGAAGAATCATGCGGGGGCAAGGGGTATCGGAATACGGCCCGCTGGAACTGCTCGACGCGCGAAATCTCCTCCTGGACGAACTGGCGCAATACGGAAACATCGAAGTCTTCCAGAACAACAACGGTTCGGTTCGGGTGACTATGGCGGGGGTCACGATTATTGACGACCAATTCAGCGAGAAAATCGTGCTGCAGAACTATCACGATTACGGTGCGGCGGTTCTGAATTTCTCCAACGGAATAGCGTTTCAGCCGATTGCCGGCGAATTGAAGGCATACATGGACGTGGTGAACGGGTACGGCCCGTATTCCACCGGATTGTATCAAAATTCCGAATACGGAATACCATATTATCTACAGGCGTTAGATGCGTTTGCCGCAGGATTCGCCGAATTAATGAACGGTGTGAATCAAGGGGAATTGACCGATTCCGATGTATGGAGCAGAAGCCTTCTGTGGGCGGGATATGAGTTCAATGCAGACGGAACCCCCCGCACGACCGAGCTTCGGGATGCAAACGGCGATATCATATACGAACGCAATGCCGACGGCAGTTTCGTCCTTGATTTCGACGGGAATCGCGTGCCTGTGATGACTCAAGTCCGGGCGAGGGTGAGTGCGGCGAATATCCGCATTTCGGATGAGTGGATGAAGGACTCACTGTTAATCGCGCACACTTTCGATGCCGCCGCACATAATGATGCTTTCACCAGGGCAGCGTATATGAGGGGACAGAATGGTACTTACAACGTCTGGGACGACTTTTTCGAAAATGGGGCATGGCATGGATTAGTCCCGGCAGGTACGAACGTTACCGATGTAAACTCCTTGATTTTAGCCTGGGGGGATAACGCCGCCTTGAGGAGCGCGCTGAACCAATTCATGCAGCGTGACGGCAGTACGGCGCGGGCGAACTTCCCGAGTGGGATTACGTTCCCGTCGCGTGCAGCCCTCGAACAAGAAGGATGGCGGGGAGCCGACCTCAACGGTACGAATTTGCTTCGGTTTGTTCGCGCGTTGGAATCTTCGATGAGTTGGGGGTCTGCGATGGACTTCCACGGCAGCGCGTTCGGTTACTTGATGTTCTTGAGCGACCGATTAGCCACCGGAATCAGCTTCATGGAAGAACAGTTCGACATGACGATGGACACGGTAAACACTCTTCTCGATAATCGCGACGCTATTTCCGGCGTTTCCGAGACCGAAGAGGGAATCAATATGCTGACCTATCAGAAATGGTTTAACGCGTCGGCGCGGCTGATGACCACTTTAGACGAAGCGTTAGACACCCTCATAAACCGAATGGGAAGAGTCGGGCTGTAATTGCAACATCATATAATTAAGGAGTAATCTAGTATGGCGAATTTAAGAATAGCGGGTCAAACCGCAACAAGACGGTATGTCAACAACCTGCACTCCAACTTTTTCCGGAAGAATGAGTCGGAGAACAAAATCATAACAAATCGTAAATACACCAGGGCGAGCCAGAGTCCGTTGGATGCGGCGAAAGCCTTGAAAGTCCGCAAAGCCATCTCTGAAGTTGAAACCTATCAGAGGAATCTTGAGACCGCCAAAGGAATTTATGAGTCTGCCGAAAGCGCGGTGAGACAGGTTTCAAGCATTATGCAGACCCTTCAGCAGGAATTAATCCGCGGTGCGCACGGAACCTATGCACTCCACCCGGATAAGCAGATTATCGGGGAAACAATCGAGACTTTGGGCGACCAGATGGTTCGTTTGATGAACCTTGTCTCTGCGGACAGGCGTATTTTCGGCGGGGTGAACAATTCCGACCAACCGCCCTTCAAAATCGAAAATGATACGGTTTACTTCAACGGTGTGAACGTGAATCTGTACTCTGACCCGAATATGTTCCCGGATTCACGGGTATCGTATCTCGACGCGGGACTGGGTCTGGCATGGGAAAATGAATACACGATTGACTCACAGACGGCGATTCCGGTCACGTTTAACGGTGCGGCGATTCTCGGCTCGGGAATGGACGAAAACGCGGTAACTCTGTACCGGTTCTCAATCCCCGATGACGGAACTGCCCCTTACACCCTCGATTTGACCTTTAACGGCACTTCGCATACGGTTGAATTCGACGGGACTTTTGCGAATCTTCAAGCGAATCTGCCTTCGGGAATCATCTTGACCGAACTGGGGAGCGGCGGATTCTCACTGCGTGCTTCCGATAATAAGAGCGGGTTGTTAGTGGAATCGTCGGATTTGACGGTGACTTCAACCACGATTGGGGGCTTCCCGCGGAACATCATTCAGTTGACGTTGGACGCTGCCGCATCGGTTCGGGCGGGAACCGACGATTTAACCGCACTCTATGCCGATTTGATTTTCGCAGCGGGGAGTACGCTTTCGTTGGCAATCGCCAACATCGGCTCGGAACAAGCGTTTATCGAGTTCAATCAGGAAAGGCTTACCGGGAATATGTACAGCCTGCTCGAACAGCAGAACCTGCTCGAACACCCGGATTTAGGCTCGGAAATAACCAATCAAAAGGTTCTGGAGATGATTTACAACGCAACCCTCCAGATGAGCGCGTCAACAATCCCCATGTCGATATTCAACTTTATGAGGTAAGCAAAACAAGAGCTCGCAGGTAGCGGCTCTGCCGCCGCAGTTGAGGGGGTTTGGGGGAGAATCCCCCATTCTTTAGCGAACCAAGGCGGCTCTGCCGCCGCAGGTGAGGGGGGTTGGGGCGAAGCCCCATTTAAAACAAAACAAAAT
>WRKZ01000018.1 GCA_009777835.1 Oscillospiraceae bacterium
TCCGCTTGTGGCGAACACCCATCCCGCCGCCGATTCCTTATGTATAACCAGCGGAGGAGAACCGAACACCTCCTGCACGGCGGAAAACAGATTGAATCTCGCAGGTGCGAAGTCTTCCGTTGTTTCGCCCAACAGTACCATGACTTCATCGTACTCGTCTTCCAAATGACTCGACAATGCCGCAAGGGTCGAAACCGTTACGGGGTAATCGGCATCATCCAGGTTTAAGAGCGGCTCGCCCGGGTTCGGCGAATTGCTGCTGCGGTTATTGTTATTCAACGCATCGGCAAGTGCGGAAACATGAAGCCCGCCCTCATCGCCGATGTTCGAATCTCCGCACAAGTCGAACAGTGCATCATAGAAGTCGAGGGTTTCGGATTCATCACCGTCGGTTCGAATAGCGCACCGCATGAAGAAGGTTTCCTTCTCGATTTCGTCGCCGCAATAATCCCAGAACACGTCGGCAATTCTGCGATTGAGCGTACACCCTTCGCTTTTGAAGAATCGATGTTTGACCTTGTGTTTGTACAGGATGGTGGAGTAATACCCGGCTTCCTGCATATTCTCGCAGATGACTAAAACCCGCTTGTCCGCGAAATCCCCATCGAATTTGAATTTCTCCGCTGTAAATTCGGCGACGGTTTCGTTTTTATTTGGGTTGTTATTATTTTCTTGAGCGGATTCGTCTTCGTAAAAATCCGGGATTACAAAATTCGTGTCGATTGATTCGTCTTCACCCTCGGAAATGATTTTTTCTAAAATCGGAAGAACAACCGCGACGTGCGGCGGTGCGAACACGCAGTCATCGGGATTGAATCCGTATTCAATATCCTCACCGGTCTCGTTTTCGACTATGCTGATGCCGTTCGTATCGGAAAAGTTTTCGGCATCGTTTTTCCTGTCGATTCTCATTGCGTTGGGCAACGACATACACTTCTCGTAAGCGTGACAGGTGATGTTTTCGCAACGGCAAGACCAGACCACGTTTTCTCCCCATGAGGCTTTTCCGTAGGCATGTTCGCGAATTTTCCCGTGGCGACAGATTACGTTTTGCTTCATTTCTTCGATTTGTGCGCGGGTAAACCGTGACGTATAGCTCTTCGGGAAACGAGATTTCAAGATGTTCAACGCCTTATGCCCGTAGACTTTCTTCACGAACTCCTCATCGCTTTGGAGGTTGGAGGAAGTGCGTACGTAAATGTTCGGCGCAATGGTTATGTTTGAAGACTGTTGCTGCTTAACTTTCATAGAGACTCACCTTCGCTCGGCAGCCCTTCCAAATCGTAATAGAAAGTCAGCTTATTAATCTCGATTTTCTTGTTATAATCCTCGCCCATATATCGATTTCTTACGAAAACCGAGGCGGTCTGGTCTTGGTCGATTTTAGCCGCCAACTGCAGATTCTCTTGCAAGAATCCCTTTACGTTGATATTCAACGTGCCGTACACAATCGTGTTGTTACGGTTCGTGAAGATAAAGTGTGCGTTTTGCGTGTCTTCGGTGAGGGAAAAGCTAATCGGGCCCGCTTTGCCGCCGACACAGTCTGTATTCTTGCGGAAAATCGGGTAAACCGTTCCGTCGGACAAGAGTACCCCCAAATCGTCGTTCAGCATATAGTTTCCGCTGCCCGAAGCCAAGAGAGCGACCCCAACCGCAACCGACCATCCGGTGTTTTCGGAGTGTACAATCTTTTCTTTCCCGAAAATGCTTGCTACGGCATGAGCAAACGGCTTCAATCCCGAACTGCCCCCCGCCATTATAACCGCATCTATTCCCGAAACGCTGACCTGCGACATTTTCATGGCGTTTGAAATCGCCTTAAGTACCCTTGACTTTATAATAGGTGTCACGATATCTTTGAAGGTCGCATATGACAAAGTGACCGACGCATCGCCGAAAGCACCGTATTTCTTCAGCGAAATCACCGCATCTTCATCGCCTTCGACGTAGTGAGAAAATCCGATTTTCGCTTTCTCGCAGGCGCAAATCAGTTTATCGCGATTCCCCGGTTCCATTTCATCGAAACTTAAATCAATCCCGTAGTTAGCGGCTAAACGTGCGTGCATACGGTAAGCGATTTCCAGGTCTATATCGTCACCGCCGGTTTTTTCACCGTGAACGGAGTTCTCGTAGACCTTACTGCCCTCTAAATCCAGAATACTTACATCAAGCGTGCCGCCGCCCCAGTCTATGACCATGACCCGCCGAAACGCCTTGTAAATCTCCGGATTGTTACGATTCGCGACGTATGCCGCAGTGGATTCCCCGGCGAACCCGATTAGATTGATTCCCGCCTTTTCGGCGGCACGCTTAAGCGAACGCCTTGCTTTAGCGGAAAAATCCACCGGGAAAGCCAACGCCGCCTCTTTCACGACGATTTTGTGGCTTTTTTGGATATTCTTCTTTATATACTTGAAAAATGCGCAGACAACATCTTCCCCCGAATAGCGGTTCTTTCCCGAAATGATTTCCCTGTCCGAACCTACGTAGGTCTTAAGTGACGGAATAATGTAGTGGGTTTCCGAAAGTTCCAGCCTTCTCTCTTTGGCTTCTCTCCCGAAAACGAGTTTCCCACCCTCTTTCGGAATTGCTATAATAGACGCAAAAGGGCGACCTTCGGCGTTTTCGCTGAGACGTTCTGCGTTAATTGTACTCCCGTCTTCATCGGCTGAAAGCCGAACTACGGCGGTATTTGTCGTACCGAAATCGATTCCTATAACGGCGGAATCTTTACCATTTTTCATCGCCTAATCCCCCTTATTCATTTACATAGATACCAAACAGGCTCTTAATCTAAAAATTCGATTTCGAGTTCGCTTCTGGGATAACCGCAGAGCTCAAGGATTTTTTTGCACAGCATGACTATGTCGTCGGCAGAACGATTCGTTTCGACCCACAGACCGTTTGAAAGTTTTTTCGCAACGTCTTTGATTTCGCCTTGATTATAGCTGAAGTAACAGCTACCCAACGGATTCAAGTCGTGATATTTATCGAATTGCGCCACGGTGTAGGGGTTTTTCAAAATGAGAATTTCGCAGACCTTCGCTAACATATCGCCCCAGTTCGCGACTTCTATGTTTCTGCCGAACATTACGAATCTCGCCGGTGTGCGACCGGAATAAATGCCGACTTCCGGCGGATTCATTCCGAACCCGGAGAAATCGTCTTCGTGCTCTTCTTTTTCCGGCGATTTTTCTTCCGGCAGTTCGACTTTTTGTAAATCAGCGGGAGAAACGTAACTCGGCGGAGTTCCGGGTTTTGAGGTAGGTTCTTCAAACCGAATTTCGTCAAAAGAAATGTCAGAATCAAAATCGAAATTGAAGTCATCGCTTGCATCTTCGTTTAAATCATTCAAATCGCCCAACTCGTTTAAATCGCTTAACTCGTTTAATTCATCGGCGAGTTCGTCTAACTCTTCGTCTAAATCCTGTAATTCTTGTCCGTCTTGTTCGGCGGATTCATCTAAATCATTTGAAATAATAAAATCGCTGTCGTTGATTTCGTGGATATTTTTCTTCAACTCTTCGACGATTGTTTCGATGTTTCCTATGTTTTCCCCTTCGGGATTTGCGGGGACGGGGGCGGTCTTAATCGCAGGATTCATCGCACCCAAATGGGCTTCAAAATCTGAATAGTCGGTGAAAATCGGTTGCGGTGTTTCTTCTGTTTGAGGGGTGTATTGAGGTGGTTCAGCCGCTTCTTCTTCTTCTTCTTCTTCTTCGCTAAAGTCTTCTTCGGTTTCTTCTTGAATTTCTTCTTCCGGTTCTTCTTCAATTTCTTCGTCAAAATCTTCTTGAATTTCTTCTTGAATTTCCGGTTCTTCGACTTTGGTTTCGTTAAGCGAATAATTCGGGACGATAATCGGCCCGTGTTCGTGACTAATCAAGACAACGTTTTGCGATTCGGTTTTTGATTCGGGCAGGATTTGCGGTTCCGGCAGTTCATCGGAAACAGTCGCGCCTAAAATTCCGCTTTGTTCTAATCGGTACCGGAAATCCTCCATAGCCGACTTCAATCCCCGCATATTTCTTAACGCCCTGAAAGATTCAGCCTGGATTTTTAAAGAGAGTTCTTCGTCTTCTATATCGACAGCAGACGCATAGAGTCCCCTGTTCCTGTTTTCCTCCTTGAGGATTTCGGCGGATATTTCCTCCAAAAGCTGATTAATCCTTGATTTCTGCATAAATGCGTTCTCCTTCCAAACGTTGTTTCGACAACGAAATTAACAATCCCCTTAATCATAGCACGAATTGACGAAAAAGTAAACAAATTTTTGAGAAAATCTTAAATAAATTTTGTGAGATTTTTACGCGAAATACATATGTACAAAATATAGGGGCAGAACCGAAGCCCAACCCCTATATCTATTGCTGTTGTTTTGTTTAGTCTTCCGGTAAGAATCCGCGTTCCAACTGATAGTCGTTAGGAATATCAAATACGCCTGCGGGTATCTCCCGTGAAATCGTGATAGGCCATTCCACCATGCTGCCGTTGGCATCGACGTGGGGTCTTTTCACCCCGACCAACTTTTCTCCGTCGAAGAACGCACGCGAAACCTCTCCGGAAGCGTCTCTGAATTCTTCGTAAGACAACTCTTTCCCCATGAACAATTCTTTGCCGGTACCGAGCAGTTTCGCCCCGTTTAAGTCGAGTATCGGTGCGTGGATTTCTTTAACCATAAGCGTCACGAGTTCGTCAATCTCTTCCTGTGATATTTCCTGATAACGTGCGATTTTGTTGTTGTGGTCCAACCGGAACTCCCTGCCTTCGGATATTAAAGTTTCCAGACCCACAAAATCGAAGTAAAAGTTATTCTCACTCCTGTACGCTACAAGGGAGATTTCCATTCCATCTATATCCATGGCGGTTTCGAACGCGAAGGTATCTTCTTCCAGAATATCGAACGTCTTAAAAAGCTGTGTTTCCTTGATTGACGATGAACACGCCGATAAAACCAACGTAATCGACATCACCAACAAAAAGCAAACGGCTTTCTTTACGCTTTTTGCACTACTTTTCATTTTTACGAACATGCCTTTCCGCCACAAACGTGGCATGAATTTAAGCCTGTCAAGCTCACCTGCTCGAAGCGGAGCTTCGACCCGTGAGCTCTTATTCAAACTTATGAACATTCCTTTCATCCGGGTCATTTTGGTGTGATTGGATTTGCGTTACATCGACGCACTTAAATCCATGATGTCATAATCGCTCGGAATTTTGAACGCACCTGCAGGCACTTTCGGGCTCAAGCTGATTTCGATTAATTCGTCGTCGGATTCAACCGCCAACAACGTGTCACCGTCGAAGTACGCCCGAATAATCGAACCGTCAGAAGCAGTGATTTCTTCGTACGAAACCGATTTCCCATTGAAAATATCGGTACCGGTGTCGGTTAATTCCGCTTCGTCAACCGCATCGAATATTCCTTCAACGGCACCGTCCAACGCAGAGAATTCTGTCAACATCTCATCAAGCATCGCTTGGTCGATTTTCATCGAATAACCGGTCTTATCAGCATCGTTGAGGATATACATAACCATATCAACGACGTAAATCTTGGTGTTGGGCATTTCCTCACCGAGCGCAGCTCCGAACGAATCTATGTCCATTTCCAGGTATATGTCGTTTCCTTTGCGGTACATAACCATGTTGATGCCTTCAAATTCCAATTCGACCGCAAATTCATCGCTTGCCATTGACGCGAACGATTTCATCAGTTTCGTGTCTGCGAGCGGGCCGGACAAACTCGAACTAGTGGTGGGTTCTTCCTTAGATTCAGGTGCGGATGTAGTTGATTCGTCTTCGGTGGCGGTAGTGGTTTCGTCGTCGGTTTCTTCGGCTGTTGTTCTGCTTCTTCTGCCCTCGTTGTCATCGTTGTTTGTGCTCGGACCGCTGTCGTCGTTGCACGCGACCAGTGTCAGCACCATAGCCAGTGCCAGTAAAAGACATAGAATTTTTTTCATTTTGGATAAATCCCCTTTTTTAAATAAAATTTTGAGTAAAGTATAGCATGAGTCATCGGTTATGTCAAGCCTTTATTTGAGTTTGTAATTATTACGTAACTTTTTCGGAAAGTTTATCCGAAATCGTTTCCGAAGGCAGGACTGCCTCAATCGTTTCTTCGCCGAGGAATTTCGGCAAATCCATTCCCGCTTGCTTAAAGACTTCTCCCAAAGGAGGAACAGCCTTCATCATACCGGAAATAAAGTTAGCCGTGGAATTTTTTCCGTCTGCCGCGTTAGTGCCGGAATCCCAAACCGTGACTTTGTCAATCTTGATGTTTTTAATCGCTTCGACCTGTACCCGCATAAGCGTTTCGAGTTTGTCGGCGACAATCAGCTTAACCGCATCTTCCGCGCCGCCCGCCGCCATAACCAATTCTTTCATACCGTCGGCTTGCTTGACTAAGATTTCTTTTGCACCGTTTGCTTGTGCTTCCATCCGTGCGAAGATTGCATCCGCATCACCTTTTGCCTTTTGTCTCACGACTTCCGCTTGTGCTTGCGCCGCGATAACCGCCTGTTGACGTTCGATTTCCGCTTTTACGATTACGTCGGCTTGTTGGGTTGCTCTTTCGGTTTCGGCACGTGCTTGTTCGGCAAGTCTTTGAGCTTCGTATGCGGCTTCTTTCGCCTTCGCCGCCTGAACGGCTTCCGCCGCCATCGCGATTTTGAGGGATTCCGCTTCACGTTCCCGTCGTACCGCTTCCGACTGTGCGACTAACACCTTCGCGTTGTTTTCCCCTTCGATTGCGGTAGCGTTCGCCGCCGCGACCTGTACGCGCTGGTCTTGCAATGCCTTCGCCTTACCGATTTCACCGTCACGATTGGTCATCGCAATGGCGATTTTCGCATCGTTTTCGGCTTTTGCCTGTGCTTCGGCTTCTCTTTGCTGACGAAGTGCTTCCGACTGTGCGACTTGAACCTTCGCGGAGTTTTCACCCTCGATTGCGCTTGCGTTCGCACTTGCAACCCGAACCCTCTGGTCTTGATGGGCTTCGGCTTCACCGATTGCACCGTCACGGTCTTTTTCCGCAACCGACTTCTTTGCGTCGTTGATTGCTTTCGCCGCCGCTTCTTTACCGAGGGCTTCGATATACCCCGCCGCATCGGAAATATCGGTGACGTTTACGTTGATGAGTCGCAGACCGATTTTCTTGAGTTCACTCTCTACGTTGTGTGAAATTTCCGCCAAGAACTTATCGCGGTTGGAGTTGATTTCCTCGATTTCCATGGTCGCGACTACCAAGCGCAACTGACCGAGAATGATATCGCTTGCCAGGTCTTGAATCTCGCTCATACGCAAGCCGAGGAGTCGCTCGGCTGCATTTTGCATAACCCCCGATTCAACCGATATTCCCACCGTGAATCGTGACGGAACGTTCACCCTGATGTTCTGCTTTGAAAGGGCGTTTCTCAAGTCCACGTTGATTGAAATCGGTGTCAAGTCCATGTACTGGAACGATTGAATCACCGGCACAATGAACGCCGCACCCCCGTGAATACACCGCGCACTCCGCGCTTGACCGTCCTTGTCTTTTCCGACTTTACCGTACACGACAAGGATTTTGTCTGACGGACATTTCCGATAGCGGGAAAGCACCCACATGATTCCCACCAGTAATAGAAGTGCCCCTCCGATTACCAAATAAACTACGAATTCCGGCATGATATGACCTCCTCTTTCTTAGACTTTGCTACGTTGTTAGCCAAGGACGATAATAACGCTTTCGTATCGTAAGCCATGATTTTTCCTCCTCCTTATTTATTATAGATTTTTTATTTACCTCGATAAGCTCATGTCCGGTCACTTTACCGTTATCTATACTGTTTCGACCACGAGAACGTTTTCGCCTAATATGTCTATGACCCGTACTTCCGCATTATTCGGAATAACTGTATCAATCTCGCTTACCGCGTCAAACTCAACGAACCGTTCACTCGTTTGAACCGTGACTTTTCCTCTGCCTTCGCCTTTCGGCGGGATTTTTAAGTAAACGGTACCCATGTTTCCGAGTAGGTTTTTAATTTCTAAAGTCCCCGAATGTGACAGCCTGTTAAGATACAGAACCGCCTTCGCAAGGGCATACATGACCGCCAGTCCCAACGCGAACGCAAGAATCACCGCAACTAATAAAGGAAGTCCCCCGCGGTACATGAAAAACGCACCCCAGCCGAACACGCAGAAGAATGACGCTACCCCCTGGAGAGTAAACATACTCGCTATGCCGAAATCCCTCGAGTCGCCGCCGCCGGAACTGCAATCGCTCAAATCGAAATCGCCGTCCAATCCGACATCACCGTCTAAATTGAAATCCACGTCGGTGTCTAATCCGCCGGAGTCACCGCCGCCGACCACAATGAGAATCCCTTGGACAACCAAGAACAAAGACGACGGAATCGCAACCAGACAAAGAATCTGCTCGACTAATTCCAATGCACCCCACCAGTTACTGAACCATGACATTGAATCCACCCCCTTCGTAATCGAATCTCTTGTAAATTAAATTTACCGTTGACTTCATTATAACAGCCTTTTTTTCAAAAGTCAAGAGTTTTTTAAAAAAGTCTTGCTTTTTTTGAAATATTATGTTATGCTACTTGTAAATGGTATTTACAAGATTGAAAGATTCAGGTTTTGAGGGAGGAGCGTATGGACGGGACACAACTGGGAAAAAAACTCAAAGAAGCGCGATTGGCGAAGAAAATGACTCAGTCGGACGTGGTGGGTACTTTTATAACAAGGAATATGCTTTCGCAGATTGAGAGCGGGGCGGCTTCGCCGTCTCTTCGAACCCTCGAATATCTCGCCAACACCCTGCAAATCCCGGTACATTATCTTGTGAGTGAGGAGGTACCGAATCAACTTCGGGACGAATCTTCTCCCTTTGCGATTCAAACGACTCAATCGGTTCAAGAGAGCAAATCCGAACATTTTCTGCAGTGTAAAGCGGCGTTTTTGAGGGGCGATTATGACTACGTCCTCGACAAAGCGCATGAGTTAGAGTCCCCTCGCTCATCTTTTTACGATGAATGTGCGGCGATTCTGGCGCGGAGTTACCTTAAAATGTCCGAACGTCTCACGAAAGAACGAGAGTACAAGACCGCGATTTCATATGCACGGCTCGCCGCACGATACGGCGATATCGGGATTTACGCCTCGCGTGAGGTTCGTACCGAAGCGTTATTGTTGTTGGACGAGTTGTCCGAGACAGCGCAGTAAGTCGAGAATCCGACAGGAAGTCATTTCTTGTCGGATTTTTTCGCGCCGCCGGATTCTTCTGTGATTTTCCGCATCAGCGATTTCGTGGTGGTTATGTTTTCAGAGGTTCGTTTGAACTTCTCTTGTTCCTGCAAGAACAGCTCTACCAATTTAGGCTCGAACTGTGTTCCGCTTCCGTCGGTTATGATTTTAACCGCTTCTTCGTGGGTGAAGGATTTCTTGTACGGACGTTCGGATACGAGTGCGTCGTAAACGTCAACCACTGACATAAGTCTGCCTTCCAACGGAATATCGGTGCCTTTCAGACCGTAGGGATAGCCGGTTCCGTCCCATTTTTCGTGATGGCTGACCGCCATCGTCTTAGTGAACGAAAGAAAACGATTATCCTCGGTACGTGCCTGAATATGCTCGATGATTTTCCCGCCTATTAAGGTGTGTTTCTTGATGATTTCGAACTCTTCCGGGGTGAGTTTACCGGGTTTGTTAAGTATTTCCTCACTGACCGAGATTTTCCCCACATCGTGCAGTTGCGCCGACGTGATAATCATGTTTACGTCCCAGTCTTTGATTTCTTTGTGATATGTTCCGGTTTCCTTCAACCCCTCGAACAGGATTTTGAGGTAGCTTTGGGTTCGTTCGATATGACCGCCCGTGATTTCGTCCCGCGCCTCCACCAGTTCGGCTACCGTCTCAAGAACAACATTCTGGAGTTCGATAATAGTTCTGGTTTTTGCGGCGACCTTTTTTTCGAGGTCATCGTTATATATTTGCAGCTCTTCCTTTTGCTGCTGAAGTTGCTGATTCTGTTCCATCGCAAGCAAATGTGCTTGAATCCGCTTTAGCAGGAGCGGCGGCGAAAACGGCTTGTAGATATAGTCGATTGCACCCAAAGTCAACCCGCGGAGTTCACTGCCCGGGTCGGTCTTCCCCGTGAGGAAAACCACCGGAATATCCTTCGTCTTCGGGTCGGACTTGAGCTTTTCTATAGCGGTGTATCCGTCCATTCCCGGCATATACACGTCAAGGAGAATCAAGTCCGGGGTGATTTTCTTCATCAAATCGAACATTTTTTCCGCCGACGGAACGGTGAAGACATCGTAATCTGCCGCCAATACATTTCTGCCTATCATTAAGTTCGAAACCTGGTCGTCGGTGAAAATAATCTTTTTCCTCGTTTGCATAACGTTCTCCTTTCCCTGTTCCCGGCGTGACGTGATTTTACGTAATCTTTTCGTTGCGGAGCAATAATCCAGTATACCATAAAAGGCGGGCATATGTCAAGAGGGAGATTTGAGTAGATTTTTCAAATATTCATTTGACATAATCGTGATTTTGTAGTAAGATATTTTGGAGAAGCCCGAGAGGGAACAAGAGTGAATCTGATTCGAAAGGAAATACACGTGAAAATTTCTGAAATATACACCGAAAAAGCGAAAATAAGCAGAACGGTCTTTGCTATTGAAGTCTTTCCGCCGAAGAAAAACGCATCCGCCGATAAAGTCTATGCCGCACTGGAGGAAATCGCAGGGTTGAAACCCGATTACATAAGCGTTACCTGTGGCGCGGGGGGAAGCGATTCCGGGGGAGGCAATCCCACACTGGAAGTCTCGTCGTTCATCAAGAACAGTTGCGGAGTCGAACCGATGGCGCATCTTACTTGTGTGGCTTCGACACGGCAGAACGTCATCGACACGCTGAACGCACTGAAACAGAACAACATCGGGAATGTGCTGGCACTTCGAGGGGATATAAACCCGGAAGTCACGCGGGAAAACGATTTCGAGTATGCAAGCGATTTAACGTCGTTCATCCGCACAAGTGAGGAGTACCGCAATTTCGGCATTACCGGGGCTTGCTACCCCGAAGGTCACGTCGAGTCTGAAACCGCCAATGCCGACTTGAAGAATCTCAAGAAAAAAGTTGATTCGGGTTGCGACACGCTGATTACTCAGCTGTTTTTCGAGAATACGCTGTTTTATTCGTTTATGGAGAAAGTTCGTTTAATCGGAATCGACATTCCCGTTTCTGCGGGGATTATGCCGGTCACCAGCAAGAAGCAAATCGAACGAATGGTGTCCATGTGCGGTGCATCCCTCCCCGCAAAGTTTACGAAGATGCTCGCGCGGTACGAAAACCGACCCGAAGCTCTTCGTGATGCGGGAATAGCCTACGCGACCGAGCAAATCGTAGACCTTATTTCAAACGGTGTGGAGGGAATTCACCTCTACGCCATGAACAGTGCGTACATTGCGCGGAAAGTCCTCGAAAACGTAGGAAAACTGTTGTGATTGATTACGAAAAATACCGTCAAATGCTGAACCGACTCACCCCGAGATATGCGGGGAAGGTTTTCCCGATTGACGGATGCCCCGTGCCGTTAATCGGTGAGAGTATTAAACAACATCTTGAAGGGAGCGGTTCGGTTTTAGTCTGTGCCGTTACTTTGGGGGAGGAGTTCGACAGGCTTCTGCGACGGCTTCAGCTTGAAGACATGGCGGGTGCGGTAATCCTCGACCAAATGGCGGGGGATTATTTAGATGAAGTCTGCGATAAATTCGACAGTGAAATCATGTCTCGGCACGAAGATTCAAGATATTGTTGGCGATTCTCACCCGGATACGGTGATTTCCCTTTGAGTGTCAGCCGAGATATAATCGACGTGTTGGAAGCAACAAAAAAAATAGGTCTGTGCATAACGGACGAGTTTATTCTTACTCCGCAAAAATCTATTACGGGAATCGTGGGTATATTATGAAAATAAATTAAGAAAGGGCGCGTGTGAAAGGCTGTGTTTTCACCATTCGGCTTCATTAAGCAAAATTTGCTTTACGAAGAGTCTCGGTGCGCGGCAAACCACGCATTGCGTGTATTTATGAAGAATTTCAAACAACTTTTAAATAGGAATCACGTCATTTTCGATGGGGCGATGGGTACAGAACTCCAAAAACGTGGACTGAAACCCGGTGAGCCGTCCGAACTGTTCAATTTTACCTCGCCCGAAAAAGTTTCCGAAGTGATTCGTGCTTATGCCGAGGCGGGTTCGGACATAGTCAGTGCCAACACTTTTTGTGCGAACCGTTATAAACTTTCGACTATAGGAAAATCCCCTGAGGAGGTAATTGTTCGTGCGGTTGAAATTGCACGGGGTGCAGTACATGACTTCCCTGATGTGTTGGTTGCGTTGGATTGCGGCCCAATCGGACAACTGCTTGCCCCTACCGGAACACTTTCCTTTGATGAAGCGTATGAAATCTTTGCCGAAGTGGTGAAAGCGGGGGTGAAATCCGGTGCGGATTTAGTGGTGTTGCAGACTTTTTCCGACCTGCTCGAACTTAAGGCGGCAATCTTGGCAGTGAAAGAAAATTCCGATCTGCCGTTGATTTGTTCCATGACTTTTGAAGCAAATAAACGGACTTTCACCGGTTGCCCTGTTTCGGCATATGCGGTGACGGCTTCGGCTTTGGGGGCGGATGTAATCGGGGTGAACTGTTCGCTCGGCCCGAAGGAGTTACGCCCAATCGCAGACGAATTAATCCGATTCAGCGGGGGAACACCCGTTATGGTAAAACCCAACGCAGGACTCCCCGACCCGGTCACGGGCGAATTCATGCTGAACGCCGTCGATTTTGCGGCTGAAATGCAGGACTTGATTATCCCAAATTCTTTGAACTCTATGAATTCTTTCGGGGTGAAAATCACCGGGGGATGCTGCGGAACAACCCCGGAATACATCAAACTCCTGCGCAATATTGCAAATACTGCAAATTCTTCTGCTGTTTCTGCCGTTGGCGCGGATTATGAAGGTGCAGCGGTCTGTTCGGGGGTGAAAACCGTTGTACTCGACCGACCGCGGGTAATCGGCGAAAGAATCAACCCCACCGGGAAGCGGCTTTTCAAGGAAGCGTTGATTAATTCCGATGTTGATTATATCCTCGGTCAAGCACTTGAACAAACTCGTGCCGGGGCGGACATTCTCGACGTGAACGTGGGACTCCCCGAAATCGACGAGAAGCACATGATGCAAAAGGTAATTGAATCGTTGCAGGGGGTGTGCGAACTCCCGCTTCAGATTGACAGCGGGGACCCCGACGTACTGGAATCCGCGTTGCGGCGGTACAACGGCAGACCGATAGTCAATTCGGTCAACGGAAAAGAAGAAAGTCTCGCATCGGTTCTTCCGTTGGTGAAAAAATACGGTGCAATGGTAATCGGCTTGACTTTAGATGAAAACGGAATCCCCGAAACAGCCGAAGCCCGCCTCGAAATCGCAAGGAAAATCCTTGAGCGTGCTTTGGCGGTCGGGCTTCGCAAAGAAGATGTTATAATTGACTGTTTGACCCTGACTGTCTCGACCGATTCTGCGGCGGCGCAAACCACCCTGAAAGCGGTGGAATCAGTCAATCGTGAACTTGGTTTGAAAACCGCACTTGGCGTTTCAAACGTGTCGTTCGGTCTGCCGGAACGAGAATTGCTGAACGCAACATTCTTGACCATGGCACTTCATAACGGATTGAGTCTGCCTATAATTAATCCCAACGATGAATCGGTGATGGGGGCGGTTCGTGCATTTAATCTGCTGAATGGTTTTGACGAAAACGCCTCGGAATTTATCGGGGTGTATTCGCAACAAGAAGGCAGGGCTTCTAATTCATCCGATTCTTCTAAATCGGGAACAAATCTTTCGGAGATTTCGTTGCAGTCGGCGATTTTAAGCGGTCTGAAAAAAGACGGTGCGGAAATAACCTCTCGCTTGCTTGAAACGCTTCACCCGATGGATATTGTTAATAATGAACTTATTCCCGCGCTTGACAAGGCGGGTAATGACTTCGAAAAAGGGTTGATTTTCCTTCCCCAGTTGCTCCTTTCGGCGGAAACGGCGGGGGTGTGTTTCGACAAAATCAAGGCTGAAATAGGAACATCGGCACAGGATAAAGGAACGGTGATTCTTGCGACGGTCAAGGGGGATATTCACGATATAGGAAAAAACATCGTGAAAGTTCTGCTGGAAAACTACGGATACAAAATCATAGATTTAGGCAAGGACGTTTCAGCCGAGACGATTGCCGATTCGGTCGAAAAGCACGGTGTTCGCCTGGTGGGATTGTCGGCGTTGATGACCACCACCCTCCCGGCTATGCGACAGACCATCGAACTTTTGCAGGAACGCGGATTGTCTTGCAAGGTCATGGTTGGCGGCGCGATTCTCACCGCCGATTATGCCGACACAATCGGTGCGGATTTTTATGCCAAAGACGCAAAAGGCGCGGTCGATATAGCGAAGAAATTATTTTCCGAAAAGGGTTGATTTTGCACCCAATTCATGGTATAATCACTTTTAAATAAGAATCGTCGTTTTGTCTTTCCGAAGTTTCCCTGCGGAGCGACGGGAGTTTGGGGGCGTAGCCCCCATTCTTTAGGGAGCGCAGCAGGGTTTCCCTGCGGAGCGACGGGGGTTTGGGGGCGTAGCTCCCATTCTTTAGGGGGCGCAGCAGGGTTTCCCTGCGGAGCGACGGGGGTTTGGGGGCGTAGACCCCATTCTTTAGGGAGCGCAGCAGGGTTTCCCTGCGGAGCGACGGGGGTTTGGGGGCGTAGCCCCCATTTTAAATAAAAAAGGAGAAAAATTATGGCAAAGAAACGTTTCAAAAACTCAGTAATCGCATTACTGACCACCTTCGCGATTGTTATCTCGATGGTGTGGATTGGTTCTTCGAATGTGAGTGAGGCACAAACCGGGATTCTCAACCCATCATCGGCGAACGTCGATATGGAGTGGCAGGGCAACGTCTGGGCGACCGTCGGAATGATAGGCGGGGACTTCGCAATCCACAACAGCAGTCTATGGCATTTTTACAGCCATACACACAACGACAATCACTCGGTAACAGGGGTTTACGGCTTCGAGGTCAGCGTTGCACCTTTCTTCGGGGCGGATTCCGGCGAAATGCAACCCCGCGTGAAAATCGGAACCGACTCCGAAAGAGGGGTATCAATCCCCTACAACGCGACCGGTTCGGATTTGACGTTCAGACGGCACGGTCCGACCAACCTCATTGACGAAGAAAACGCCGGTCTTTCAATCAGAGCAGGGAGCAATTCCATCGGATTCTACATCACAAGCATCTACGTCCTCGACCAGGCGGGCAACCGCACGACCGAAGGCCCGCTGTACGCCTACAACCCGGTGGACAACTCCGGGCCGGGAAAGGCAATTGC
The DNA here is from genome assembly GCA_009777835.1 of Oscillospiraceae bacterium. Taxonomy (GTDB): domain Bacteria; phylum Bacillota; class Clostridia; order Oscillospirales; family Ruminococcaceae; genus Ruminiclostridium_E. The sequence goes on from WRKZ01000018.1 coordinate 15,436, forward strand.
AAGCTCATTGACGACTAACGTCATCAACAGCGCAAGCCAACGAATCAACGGCTTCGACTATGAATCCTGGCGAGATAATCGCGGCTTAGGTCAATCCAAGATGGATATCTACGAAGACGGTACTTTTGCAGGGACTTACTCGCAGTCCTACAACACCCTTTTCCGGGTAGGAAGACGGTTCGGTAACAGTACAACTGTTTCAAGCATCGGGAACATTTCTTTTAACTATGACGTTACCGATTACACGAGTACGAACACATCGTATCTTACGGTTTACGGGTGGTCGTTCGAGGGTACGACGCAAAATCCGACTAACTTAATCGAATATTACATCATGGACAACTGGCTTACGTGGTCTCCGGTGGATGCCAACGGGAATCCGCGTTCGGGTTATACACGGTTGAGTTCTTTCGAAACAGATGGTGCAATATATGACGTTATTGTAGGTACAAGGGTAAATCAGCCGTCTATATTCGGTGACAGGACTTTTCTGCAGATTTTCAGCATCCGAAGAGGGTCGGCGAGAAGAAACTCCGGTACAATAAACGTTTCGGCACATTTGAACGAATGGGTAAGGGTTGTTAACGGGATTTCATCGGGCAACCAATCGATTACCTTCAGAAACAGCGCGAATTTATATGAAGCTATGCTGTGTATAGAAGGATTCGGCGGCGATAACCTCAGTGCAGGTTCGGGGACTGTAAACAAATTGTGTATCACCTACGGAAACAATTCAATCTGCACCGATAACGGCTGCGCTCACTGCGGAAGCGAACCGATTATTACAACCACGACTTCTGCTGCGACTACCACCACGACAGCCACCACCCTCGCGACTACGACGGCTACATCGGCGACTACTTCTCCCGGAACGTCAACCTCCGCTACTTCGACAACCAATAACCCACATCAAAACGCAGTAAGTTTCGACCCAAATGGCGGATTGATGAACTTCACAAGCGCGGAAATCCGCGCAAACGGCAGATTAAGCGTGAATCTACCCACCCCCACCCGTGAAGGGAATTCGTTCCGGGGTTGGTTCACCGATACAGGAATCTCTGTGGCTTCCGATACAGCAATCTACAAGAATCCCTTGACTCTTACCGCCCGTTGGGCTCCATCCGGAGCGATCATAGAAATAGTCCGCCCCACGATTACCTTTGATTCCAACGGCGGAACAGAACTCGCACACAATAGCCGCTTAACCGAGAACAACTTAACGATTGGCGAACTCCCCACACCTACGCGGGAGGGGTACACGTTAGAGGGTTGGTTCACCTCCCCGACTGGCGGAGTATCGGTTACGACACGCTCAATCGTAGACAAGGATGCAACCATTTACGCACATTGGATTCCGGTAGACGGAACTACCGCTACGTCGGCTACTACTTCCGGCCCGACCGACACCTCCGGAACAGGTACTACCTCTACGGGAACGTCAACCTCCGGAACAGGTACTGCTTCTACGGTTTCGACAACTTCCGCGACTACGACCTCGGGCGGAACCACCACCACAGTTTCGGGAACGTCCCCCGGCTCTGCTACGACAACAACTTCCGCAACGGGAACATCGGCTACATCCGGGACTACTACATCAGCTACATCGGCGACTACTTCTCCCGGAAACACCACCGTTGTAACTTCGTCGAGTTTCGGTAATGAAACGGATACGACTTCAACCTCAACAAGCGGTACGGTTGCGAAACCTACTATCGGGGACGTTGACGGAAACGGAACAATCGCCATTGCAGACGCACTCGAAATCTTGAAGTTCCTCGCAGGAATGAACAGTATGTTGAGTGACCCCGTCGCCTACGATAATGCAAGAATCACAGGAGGCGAAAAGCCGGCAATTGCCGACGTACTTGAAATCCTTAAGTATTTAGCTAAGATGAACAGTATGCTGGATGTACACCATCCGCGAAATTAAGAAACTTTAAGAATGTAATACAGCGAACGTCTCACCGATTAATCGGTGAGACGTTTTTGCTGTTTTTTTCTAATTCTTTCAACGCTTCCCCTGCGAGATAGAGCGAACCACACACCAGAATCAGTCCGTCGCTTTCGGCGATTGATTTCGCCTTGTTTAACGCCTCATGAACACTCACTCCGCCACATTCCGTCGCCATGTCCGAGAATCCGTCGGTGAGAATAATCTCATGCCGTGTTTCCCGCAGGATTTTCATGCAGGTGTCATGGTCTTTGGACTTCAACATACCGAAAACGATTATGATTTTATCCCGCGCGAACTCTTCCGCTGTTTTGAGCGCGGTGTGCAGCGCGTCGGGATTATGCGCCCCATCCACGATTATGAGCGGCTTTTGCGAAACCGTCTCCATTCTCCCCCGCAGACGAACACGAGAGAAATCGTATTCGTTCACCCCAAGCAGATTCAGGGTTGCCGCCGCAATCGCCGCGTTTTCTTTCTGGTGTTCGCCCGACATGGTGATTTTCAGCGAAGGAAACAGGGCAGGGCTTCGCTCAATGTCAACAAGACTTGCAATAGTGGCGGATTTTTCTGCGGCAGTTTCACGAATGACCCGCATGGCTTCTTCCGGTTGAGTCGCGGTTGTAACCACCGGAATCCCCGCTTTGATAATCCCCGCTTTGTGGGCGGCGATTTCAGCGATTGTGTCCCCAAGTATGTCCATGTGGTCGAAGCCGATTCGTGTTATAACGCTCACCACCGGGGTGATTCTGTTGGTGCAGTCAAGCAGACCGCCTATCCCTGTTTCGACGACTGCGTAGTCGGCATTTTCCTCTTTGAAATAAGCGAACGCCGCGTTCATCAGCCGTTCGAATTGGGGAGTTTCTTGCGGGCAGTCGATTTCTCCGCAAAGTTGATTCAGCTTCTCGCGATTAATCGGGATATTGTTTAACGTGATTCGCTCGCAGATGTCGAGCACGTGCGGCGAACTGAACTTTCCCACCCGATATCCCGCCCGGAACAATCCTTCGGCTATGAACGCACAGGTACTGCCTTTCCCGTTTGTCCCCGCAACGTGAATGTATTTCAAGCTTTTCGTTTTCATAAAGACAGTATACTACTTTTCGAAGAGTTTTGTCAAGACGGTTTTCAAAAAAGTCCTTGACTTTTGGTGAGGTCTGTAATATAATAGAGGGGAGTATAATCTTAATTCTTACAGCAAGTTGTGTTTTTGCGAACGTGAAGTCCGCTGAAACGCTCGCCGTCGATAGTGGCGGATAAAAATTAAAACGAAATAAAATCGGAGGTTTATTCCTATGGAGTTCGCTAAAAAAAATGAAGTAAATGCCGCTGCCGCTGCGCCGGGTGTAACGAACTTTTCCGGGCTTATTCCCGCAATGCCGAAAGCTATATCCGAACGTCATGTCGCGTGCGTGTTCCTGTTAGACGTGTCGGGTTCTATGAATATGAAGGATGCAATCGGCAAGTTGAATGAAGGAATCAGGGCATTTTCGGAGCATATGAGGACCGATTCACGTACGGCAGACGTTGTTGATGCCGCAATCGTGACTTTCGGCGGGGACGTGAAAATCGTACAGAATTTCACACCGGTTTCGGAAATGGAAGTACCGAATCTGCTGGCATACGGGGCTTCACCTTTGGGTGAAGCGTTGAAGTTAGGTTTGGAGATGGTTGACCGCCGGAAGGAAGTCTACAGCCTGGCAGGAACACCGTATTACCGCCCCTGGATTTTTTGCATTACCGACGGTACCCCCACCGATGACTGGGAAAGTGCGGCATTACAGCTGAAACGTTCGGAAGAGAACAAAAAAGTCCTCGGCTATTGTGTTTGCGTAGAGAATGACCCCAACTTCTCTAAAAAAGAGGTTTTTCAGATTTTCAACCACAGTCGTATACTTAAACTGGATGAATTGGACTTCTCCGGTCTTTTTGAATTCGTGTCGAACAGCCTTGCCGCAGTCGGCAGAAGTGACCCTAATTCCGACAGCATGGTAACGGTTGATGCACCCCACACCTTGAGTCTGGCAATGGAGTAAGGGTAAATGAAATATTTGCGATTTAGGAGAATCCCCCATTTTAAAATGAGAGGTGTGCGCATTGCTAGGTTCTTATAATTTATCGTTGCAAGGGAAATCACACATAACTTCCGGGAAAGTCTGCCAGGATTCCAGCCATACCATGGTTCTGGAAAACGGGTGGGCGGTCGCTCTTATTGCCGATGGATTGGGTTCTGCCAAACATTCCGACATAGGGGCTTTTCTGGCGGTGAGTTCGGTGATTGCATATCTGAAAAAGTACATCCCGAAAAAGTGGAATGTATCGAAAATCCAGCCGGTACTCCGCAACGCATACAGTTTTGCTTTTCGGAACATAATCGAAAAATCCTTCAAAGACGGTAATCCCATAGCTGATTACGATACCACGCTGACCGTTGCGGTTTATAACGGAAGCCAGATTGTTTTCTCCCACGTCGGCGACGGAGGGATTATCACGCTGTCACGGCACGGTGACTTCTTGATGCTGACAACACCGCAAAAAGGGGATGAGTTCAACTCGGTCAACCCTTTAAGGAGCGAGAAGTGGGCTTTCGGCAGTTCTGCCAACGATGTCTGTGCGTTTTCGATGTTCACCGACGGGATTTACGATGTTGTCTGCCCGTGGATTCTGTCGGAGCAGAAGCAACCGATTTACATTAACTACATTCGTCCTTTTATGGATAGAAACGTACTAAAGGCCGATACAGTGAGGGACTTCGTTAAAATCAAGAAAGAAGTCGAGGCTTTTCTTAATTCGGAATACAATTCCGGGATTACCGACGATAAAACCGTAGCAACGGTAATCAATACCGGGACTTTGCCGGCGGTCAAATCCGCCGAATACTATGCCGAACCCGACTGGGAAAAACTGCAAAAAGAAAACCGCAGGAAATTATATTCATGATAGATGGAATCACGAGCGGACTTTGCTCGCCCTGCGGAGAAAACTCCGCAGGAGTTTTCGGAATTTAAAAAAGTAAACAGAAAGGAAGATGAAGCGATGCTCGAATTCAAGACTACCGACGGCAGGATTTTAGAATTTGAAGACAACCCGCTCGGCAAAGGCGGCGAGGGCGCGGTATATAAACAATTCGACAGGCTGGGCCACGGCGATATCGGTGATTTGGCTAAAATCTTCAATACCGATAAACGTATTTCCGGTAAAGAAGCTAAGTTAAAAGCAATGCTGGAGATAAAATCGCCGAAGCCTACGTACAGCTATGCGTGGCCGAAAGACCTGCTTTATGATGTTAAAACGGGGGAATTCCGCGGCTACGTGATGTACCTGAAAGAGAACAAAATCGAAATCACGGATATATGCGCATATAACAGCACCATTCGTAATGAGCGGGACTGGCGGTTCTTTATTCGGGCGGCGAAAAACCTCGCTATGGCGGCTAAGGGTGTTCATGACGTTAAACAGGTAATCGGCGACTTGAACGACAAGAACATACTCATCGACCCGAAAACCTGTGAAGTCACTCTAATCGATAACGACTCGTTCCATATCATCACCGAAGATGCGACCTATCGCTGTTCGGTGGGAAGGTCGGAGTGTATTCCGGTTGAAGTCCAGAACACCAACTTCAGGACGGCTGATTTGCCGACTTTTACCGAACAAACCGACGATTTTTCACTGGCAATCTTGATTTTCCGATTACTTATGAACGGGGCGCATCCGTTTAACAGCGTGGGGCTCGACGAAAGCTCGATTGAGGATAATATACGGAAAGGATTTTCACCGTATTTCTCGCGGGGGCTCGCCGATACAATGAATACCGCTTTCTACGCGCCGTCGGTGAACATTCTGCCGCCCGCGTTGAGGAATCTTTTCAAGAAAACCTTCGTAGATGGTGCGAAATCGCCGAAAACCAGACCTACCGCAGGTGAATACTTCGATGAACTGGCAAAACTTGAACAGCCTGAAAATCTTCAGGTTTGCGATACCCATCCGTGGCATTATTACCCCAAGAAAGCGGGCGATTGCCCCTGGTGCGAAGTCGAGCGGAGACAGCAGGAACAAATCGCTAAGATTGAAGCACTTTCCAATTATACCACCGACAGCACCACCGATTATTCGGTGTGGGCGGCACAGAACGCACTCAAAGGCGGGATAAACAAGGCCTCGTCCATTTCTAACGCTTCCGCGGCTTCCGCGGCTGCTGCCGCAGCGGTCGCTCCTGTTGTTCCGGAGAAAACCCCTGCGCCGATTAAACATGAGAAGAAAATCGAGCCGCCGACGAGCAAGAAATCCCCCGAAAAGCCCCCTCAAAAAAAGAAAACTCCGGAAAAGAAAGTTCCCGAAAAGAAAACTCCCGAAAAGAAAACTTCGGAAAAGAAAACACAGAAGCCGTCGGAAAAGCCGATAACGGTGGATGTGTCTGCCGCACCTATTCTGAAACCGAGTACCGAGAGGGAACAACGCGCCAAGAAGAAAAAGCTCTTCCTGATTTTTGGGGGGAGTGCGGCGGCGGTTATTCTCCTTATGATTATGATTTTCGTGCCGGGCGGCAAAGAAACAATCGATACAGGTCTCACCCTTGATGTAAACGCAACGACATCGGAAGCATCGGAAACGCCGGACGTAGTCGGTGATGTTACCTCTGCCCCTGCCGATGTGACGAAAGCGACTACTGTTCCGGGCGATACGAGCGGTGAAGATTCCGATACGAGCGAACCCGAGGATAGTTCGGATGACGGCGGGAGTGAAGTTTCACGCGGTTCGAACACAACGACAAGGCGTGCAACCGGGGGGAATCCGCAACCCACCAATCCGCAACCTACTAATCCGCAACCGCCGCCGACCGCCGGGCCGACCCGTGTGACTACCCGCGCGACTGCGGCACCAACCGCGGCACCGACTCGTGCAACCACCCGCGCGACTACTCGTGCGACTACCCGCGTGACTACTCGTGCAACCGCCGCTCCCACCACTCGTGTAACCCCCGCACCCACTACCGCCCCACCCGCACCGGTCGTGATTTACAATATGCAGAACGACGGAAATCTGGGACTTTTCGGCGGAATGGGTTCAAATAATAACAGCACACATTCAATTTTGAAGAGTAACGGAGCAGACCGGGTGGTGGATACAAACGCGAATCCGCGGACAATCACCATTACAAGAAGGGGAGGGACTTCCCAGGGTCTTGATATCGAACTGGCGGCATTAAATACTACCGCGGGCCGTTCGTATAGGTTTGAGTTTACCGGTAGGGTTCAATCGAGTGAGGGTTCACCGCATAGCGTATGGGTCAGAACCGTCGGTGGAAACGTTGTCAATCTCACCGAAACGTCGGTCTCATCGGGGAGCAATTTCTCGATGTCGTTCGTTGTAACACACGACCAGATTGCAGGTCATCGTGCGGGCGGTGCCGAACGCTACCGACTCGGCGGGGCATCTCAACAGGATTTCGTCATCACCGGGATTACAATTACCGAGTTTTCGTAATAGACCTCAACGGGAATTAGTTTTCAAAAACGCTTGACAGATGAGAAAAGATGTGGTATACTAAAACAAAGGAGGTGGTTTATAATGAGAAAAGTAATCAAACGTGTATTTGTAATTGCTGTTTCGGCTATAATGCTTGCAAACGTCTCAATCTCCGCTGAGGGAACGGTCATCCTCCCTTCTGTGCCTAGAGACGCGGAACGGCATTTAAAAACTACAAGTGGTGCGAGCAGAATCAGCGAAAGACTGTCAAGCGGTTATCGCATAAACCGTGCCGCCGATGACGCTGCAGGTCTCTCAATACCGGAAAAAATGCGAAATCAAATCCGTGGGCTTGAGGCTGCTTCCCGATTTGAAGCTGACGGAATTTCGTTTATAGAGACCTCAGAGGGTTCAATGGCTGAAATTGAAGAAATGTTAAAGCGTATGAGAGAACTCGTTACAACGGAAACAGGCGATATAGCCGATATAGGTGATAGAGTGAAAATCGGCGTTGAACTCGACGAACTTGTGAAAGAGCTCGAAAGCATTACAGAAAGAAAAAAAATATCACTCGAAGAGTTAAAGCGTATGAGAGAACTCGTTACAACGGAAACAGGCGATATAGCCGATATAGGTGATAGAGTGAAAATCGGCGTTGAACTCGACGAACTTGTGAAAGAGCTCGAAAGAATTACAGAAAGAGAAAAAATATCACTCGAAGAGTTAAAACCACTCGAAGAGTTAAAACGTATGTCTTAGCTTAGCAATACAAAAAACGGACTGTTTCGACAGTCCGTTTTTTTCAAGCTTTTTCCGGGGCGACTTCTCCCTTTAATCCCAACACCATTACCGCCAGCAGATTCGGGACTGCCATGATTCCGTTCATTAGGTCTGCCATTCCCCAGACGAGTTCCAGTTTCATAATCGCGCCGATGAAGGCAAACAGCACGAAAACGCACATAAACGGCTTAACGCTCACCCTCCCGAAGAGGTATTCTACGCATAACACCCCGAAAACCGACCAGCCCGCTGCAGTCGCGATTGCAAAAAGCACTACCGAGACCGTTACGAACATTCCCGCATAGTTGCCGAACGCCGCCGAGAATGCCGCCGAAGCGAGATTCACACCGAAGTCACCTTCTGCCATCGGGTTTGCATTTGTGAGTCCTCCCGCCGCCCCGGTTAAGAGAATCGGCAACGCGGTCAGTGTGCAGATGACAATGGTATCGAAAAACACCGTCAAGGTCGCCCATTGACTCTGTTTGTGGGCATCGTCGGAAGCCGAAAGCGCGTTCATGGTGACGGTACTGCCGAGACCTGCTTCGTTGGAGAAAATCCCCCTTCGAAATCCCCAACTCATTGCGCGCGACATTCGGGCGATTCCCGCCCCGGCGAGACCGCCGCCAACCGCACGAAATCCGAACGCCTCCCGTACGATTCCCGCGAAGACTGCGGGGACATCCCCTATGAAAACGAAAATTACCGCAAGACAACCGAGTATGTAGGCGAGCGATATTATCGGGATTGCTTTTTCGGTGACTTTGCCGAGTCGTTTCGCACCGCCGAACACCAGTAATCCCACCGGAATTACCGCTATAATCCCGGAAATCCAGGTCGGTGTACCGAAACTGTATTCCATAGATGAAGACATTGAGTTTATTTGTGTCATATTGCCGATTCCCAAACTGGCGATTACACAGCACAGGGCGTAGCTTTTCGCGGGGAATCTCCCCAACGCCTTCTCGATATAAAAGAACGCGCCGCCCTTGTACCCGCCGGACTTGTTTTTTCGGCGATATTTGATGCCGAGGAAGTTTTCCGCATAAATCGTTGCCATGCCGAGGAAAGCCGAAGCCCACATCCAAAATACCGCCCCCGCTCCCCCGATTGCAATCGCGGTGCCGAGGGCGACTATGTTTCCGGTACCGATTGTCAGGGCGAGCGAATTAGTCAGCGTCTGAAACGGAGTGAGGTTGTTCGCGGATTTAGTGCTGTTGTCCTGCTTTTCGAAAATAGTTTCCCGCAGGATTTTGAAGATGTTCAACTGGAAGCATTTCAGCTTGACCGTGAAGAACACCCCCGTCCCGATAAAAAGGCACAGCATGGGCGCGCCCCAGAATACGTGTTGATTAAGCCAATTTATGATTTGCAGAAAAATCCCCCCTTTGTCCTATACTGTAACAGTATATTAGGACAAGGGGGAAAAAATTACTTAGAAAGACCCTTATGACTTCTCACCATAGAAATCTTCTCTTAAAAGTTCCATGTGGATTACGTTGTGGTATTTTCCGCCATTTGACGTAAAGTTCGATATCGTCGAGATTCAACGGGGAAAGATATACCCTTTCCCCGTGATACTTTATGATTTTTCAACGTTATACAACTCGTTGTAATCCACCAATTCGTCTAACAGTTTGGGGAGTTTTTCGGCGATGTCTTTGTCGGAGAACTGGCAAGTCCCTACCATTTTATGACCGCCGCCGCCGTATTTCAGCATGAGTTTGCCTACGTCTACCTTACTGCTCCTGTTAAGAATCGAGTAACCGACGGCAACCGCACAGCCGAGTCCGCCTCTGCCCGAGACAATCCATGCCGAGACGTTCTGGTCGGGATACAGCGAATAAATCAAGAAACGGTTTCCCGTATAAATGGTATCGAGTCCGCGCAAATCGGTGATGATGGTGTCTTTGCGGATTACCGTATGTTCGGCAACCATCTGCTTGAACTTCGCCGTTTGTTCGTTATACAGCTCAATACGTTCTTTTATGTCGGGAAGGTCGAGGATTTCAGCCGTGGTCATGGTACGACAGCAGACCAACAACTTCTCCATCAATTGATAGTTGGAAATCGTGAAGTTTCGGAATCTGCCCAGACCTGTCCGCGGGTCCATCAAGAACCCGATTAAAATCCAACCCTCGGGTTCGAGGATTTCTTGGCGGGTGAGGTTGCCGGAATCGACTTTATCCACCGCTTCCATTAAATCGTCAAACTGCGGGAAGCGTTCTTTCCCGCCGTAATATTCGTAAATGATTCTGGCGCAACTTGGTGCTAATCGGCTTTCGCCTTTGTATTTTCCTTCCAAATCGAGCCTTTCGTTCTCGGACGAGTGATGGTCAAACCATAATCCGCACCCCTCTACGTAAGGAACATTCGCAAGACAGTCATTTTCCGTGACCGGAACTAATCCGTCCTGCAGGTCTTTCGGGTGGGCGAAATCATAGTTTTCAATCACACCGGCTTCGAGCAGTAACGCACCGCAGGCAAGCCCATCAAAGTCCGAACGAGTAATCAGACGCATAGTATCGAATTCCTTTCTTGCTTATTCCCCATGCTCATTAATCGTGATTATTTCGTTAAGCAACTGAGGAAGTTTTTCTTCGGCTTCCCCCGAAACCAACTGGCAAGTCCCCACCATTTTATGACCGCCGCCGCCGTATTTCAGCATGAGGCTTCCTACGTTGAGTTTGCTGGTACGATTAAGAATCGAATGTCCCACCGCAACCGAACAACCTGCTTCTGTTCCGCCGGCTTCGCCTTTAGCGGGGGTAATACAGACCGACAGATTCTGTTCCGGGTACAGTGAATAAATCAAGAAGCGATTTCCCGCGTAAATCGGATGGTCGATGTTGCGCAGGTCGGATATAATGACATTTCCTTCGATTCGCGTGATTTTAGGAATCATTTCCTTGAACTTTTTGGACTGTTCGTCATAAAGCTCAATCCTCTCAACTACGTCGGGCAGCTCAAGAATTTGTTCGGTACTCATTCCTCCGCAGCAACGCAGAAGATTTTTCATGAGTTGGTAGTTGGAAATCGTAAAGTCACGGAATCTGCCCAGGCCGGTTCTCGGGTCCATGATGAATCCGATTAAAACCCACCCTTTCGGGTCGAGGATTTCTTCACGGGTAAGGTCGCCCGCGTCAACCTTGTCTACCGCTTCCATCAAATCGTCAAACTGCGGGAACTTTTCTTTTCCGCCGTAGTATTCGTAAATAATACGTGCGCAACTCGGGGCCTGTCGGCTCTGTCCTTTAAAGTGACCCTTTGCCGCATTCCTTTCATCTTCGGATGAGTGATGGTCGAACCACAATCCGCAGCCCGGTGAAAACGGTACGTTTGCGAGAACATCGTTTTCGGTCACTTCGACTAATCCGTCCTGCAGGTCTTTCGGGTGAACGAAAGTGTAGCTGTCGATAATCCCTGCCGAGAGCAGCAGCGCACCGCTGGCAAGTCCGTCAAAGTCTGAACGAGTAATAAGACGCATAGAATTTTCCTCCGTTTATTATTATGATAGATTCTTACATTATAACAGCCGTAATGACTCTTGTCAAGACCAACTGTTCAAATACTTCTCTTGCTCGGGGGTGAGGGTGTCGATTTCTACCCCCCAGAAACCTAATTGCCGTCGTGCCACCTCCGAATCGACTTCTTTCGGTACATTTATGACTCCGGCGGGGAGTTTTCCTTTGTTAGTCACGATGTGTAACGCACCCAACGCCTGAATCGCGAAAGACATATCCATGATTTCCGCGGGATGACCGTCCCCCGCCGCTAAATTGACCAGCCTTCCTTCGGCTATGACGTAAATCCAATTCCCGTTGGACAGCTTGTAGCCTTGAATGTTGTTGCGTGCCGTCTTTTCTTCCACTGCAATTGATTTCAGTTTCGCAACGTCCACTTCTATATCGAAGTGTCCCGCGTTACAGCAAATCGCACCGTTTTTCATCACGAGGAAGTCATCCTCGGTGATGACCCGGCTGCACCCTGTCACCGTAACGAAGAAATCGCCGATTTTCGCCGCCTCATTCATAGGCATGACTTTGAACCCGTCCATGACCGCTTCCATCGCTTTAATCGGGTCGATTTCGGTCACGATTACCGACGCACCTAAGCCCTTCGCCCGCATTGCCACGCCTTTCCCGCACCAACCGTACCCTGCGATTACCGTGTTTTTCCCGGCAACGATGAGGTTGGTGGTACGATTCACCCCGTCCCAGACCGATTGACCGGTCCCGTAGCGGTTATCGAAAAGGTGTTTGCAATCGGCATCGTTGACCAGTACCATCGGGAACTTCAGCTTGCCTTCACGGTGCATTGCGTGCAACCGAACGATTCCCGTTGTGGTTTCTTCACAGCCGCCGATTACGTTGTCGAGTAAATGCGGATACTTCGAATGAATCAGCGTGACTAAGTCTCCCCCGTCATCGATTATGATGTTCGGTGCGGCTTCAATCACTTTTGAGATGTGCCGCTCGTATTCTTCCTGCGTTGCGTTATACCACGCGAAAACGTTCAGCCCTTCATGGGCGAGGGCGGCGGCAACGTCGTCTTGTGTCGAAAGCGGATTGCTCCCCGTGATATACATTTGCGCGCCCCCAGCGGCAAAGACTTTGCAGAGGTATGCCGTCTTCGCCTCAAGATGTACCGAGAGAGCGACCTTCAGCCCGGCGAAAGGCTTGCTCTTCTCGAAGTCGGCTTTGATTCCCCGAAGGAGCGGCATATTTGATTCCACCCAGTCGATTTTACGCTTGCCCGATTCCCACAGATTAATGTCCTTGATTTCGTTATTCGCGTTATTCATTAGTACTACCAACCTCCGTGTTTAATTCGTGTTTATTTCTTGAATTTAATCCTACCATAAATTTGCCTTTTTGTCAAGAATATCAAGAATATGAAAAATAAGAAAAATTTTTAAAAAAATGCTTGCAATTTTGATTGTGATGTGATATACTGCTATGGTGTATACGGCAGGGAACAGACAGGATTAAATAATTTTTATTAGAGTTAGGAGTCAGAATCAATCATGGAAGCGTTGAAAATCATAGCACAAGACAGCCTTAAAACCGAAGTCCCGGTGTTCAGCATAGGTGACACGGTAAAAGTTCACGTGAGGATTACCGAAGGCGAGAAATCCCGCGTTCAGCTTTTCGAAGGAACGGTTATCGCAAAAAAACACGGAGGAATCCACGAAACGTTTACCGTTCGCAGGGTTTCCTACGGTGTCGGAGTTGAGAGGGTGTTCCCGCTCCACGGGCCGTCGGTCGAAAAGGTCGAAATCGTTCGCAGGGGTAGGGTTCGCCGCGCGAAACTGTACTATCTCAGAGATAGAGTGGGTAAAGCCGCTAAAGTCAGAACCAAAATCTAAAAGCCGGGTTAAGCCCTTACTCATGGGAATAACGGACGTTTTGTTCGTTATTTCTTTGTGTTGTTTAGAAGTGAATCGAGCGGTTTCTCTGCGAAGCGACAGAGCGACATTGGGGGAGAATCCCCCATTCTTTAGGGAGCGTAGCAGGGTTTCCCTGCGAAGCGACAGGGGGTGTTGGGGGAGAATCCCCCATTCTGAAATGAGGTTTTTGTAAATGTTTCACGATGAGAAAAGAAATACTAATGCCGAGTCGGGTATGTCCGAACGGGAAGCCGTTGAAATAACCACTGATGAACTCACCCCTTTGCCGGATTCGCTCGAACCTTCCGAGAAGGTCAAGTCGGAACGGCGGGCGGGTTGGTTGATTCGTGATGTGTTTGAGTGGGGTGAAACCCTCGTCACGGCGATGGTGTTTATCCTGCTTGTATTCACGTTTGCATTGCGAATCACTTCGGTTGACGGGCCTTCGATGCAACCTACCCTCCATAATAAAGACCAGTTGTTGGTCACGAACTTCTTCTACACCCCGAAAGTCAACGATATTGTGATTGTTTTCGCCCCGCACTTGAAGAACGACGACGGCTCGGACGGAAAGAACATTATCAAGAGAGTGGTCGGGGTTGAAAATGATGTAATACGAATCGATGCGTTCACCACCGAAGAAGGCCGCAGCGGCGGGATTGTTTATCGGAACGGTGAACCCCTCGAAATCGTGTGGGACGGGGAACATTTGGTGGAGGACGGGCATCTCATTAACGATTACACCACCAGTCTTCGTCATACCGATATAGAAGTCACGGTCGGCCCGGGACAAATATTCGTCCTCGGCGACAACCGCTCGAATTCTTCCGACAGCCGCAGTGAAAACGTGGGATTAATCGATGTTAATCACGTGGCGGGGCGGGCGTTCCTGCGGTTACTGGGCGATGCGGACGAATATGGCGGGAGTCTGCTTAACGCCTTCGGGTTGTTGGTTTAAGATGTATGAGCAATAAACCGTCTAAACCCGAAACTTCGGGCGATAATCACAACATTCACTGGTTTCCCGGTCACATGGCGAAAACCCGTCGGGTGATTGAAGAAAACCTGAAACTGATTGACGTTCTCGTGGAAATCACCGATGCGCGTATTCCCGAATCGGGGAGGAATCCTTTGTTGAGCCAAATCGCCGGGAATAAACCGCGGATTCTGCTTTTGAACAAGCGGGATTATGCCGACGATTCGGCAACACGTTCATGGTTGGAGTATTACAAGAACGTTTGCGGTATAACCGCCATTTCATGCGATTGCAGGAGTGGGGCGGGATTGTCGGGGCTGAACGCTTTGTTCAAGAAAATAAACAACGACAGCGGAAAAAGGTATCACGGGGCGACCCGTATTATGGCGGCGGGAATCCCTAATTCGGGGAAGTCGTCTTTTATAAACAGAATGGCGGGGGGAAAACGTGCGGCGGTCGGCGACCGACCGGGTGTCACCCGCGGGAAGCAGTGGGTCAGCATAAAGTCCAACAAAACCGGGGAGGCTTGCGAGATTCTTGACCTGCCGGGGATTCTTCCGCCGAAGATAGAAGAACGTTTGGCGGCATTGAATCTGGCATACACCGGGGCGGTCAAAGATGAAGTCGTCGATGTGTATGAACTTGCGGCGAGTTTGGCGGCATTTTTAGCCGAACATCATTCCGCAAAGCTGAAAACGCGATATAATCTCGATATATCGGCGGATTCAGGTAACGGAAACGACGTTCTGGGCGGGATTGCCAAGTCGAGGGGGATGTTGATTTCGGGCGGCGGATTAGACGTTGAACGTGCTGCATTCGCTTTATTAGATGATTTTAGGAGCGGTAAAATTGGAAAAATTACACTTGAATTCCCTCCTTTATGATTTCGATGCCGAATATGGGGGCATAATAGTAGGCATGGACGAAGCCGGCAGGGGTTGTTTAGCGGGGGATGTTTTCGCGGCGGCGGTGGTTCTCGACCCCGAAAAGCAGATTCCCGGGTTAGATGATTCAAAGAAGCTTTCGGCGGTGAGACGTGAGCGGCTGTATCGCGAAATCGTTACGCATTGTAAAGGCTGTGCAATCGCGACTGCGTCGGTGGCGGAGGTGGAGGAGTTGAACATTCTCCATGCGTCTATGCTTGCAATGAAACGCGCCCACGATAAACTCCTTGAAATTTTGGGAGAGGAAACGCCGAACGCGGTTCTGGTTGACGGGAATCGTTTACCGCAGATAGAACACCCTTCCGCAAAAACGGAAATGTATGCGGTGGTGGGCGGTGATGCCAAGTCTGCGGCGATTGCGGCGGCTTCGATTTTAGCCAAGGTTGCACGTGACGAATATATGCGCCGACTTGACCGGGATTATCCCGAATACGAATTTGCGCGGCATAAAGGTTACGGGACAAAGCTGCATTATGAAAAACTCGTACAACATGGGATTTCTCCTGTACATAGGAAGTCATTTTTGACTAAAATTTCAGGAAAAAAATAAGAGGAAACAGAGGGATTTATGAACTACACAAGCACCAGAAATTCAAAGGTTACGATTACCGCCGCCGGAACGATTGTCAAGGGGATTTCCGACGAAGGGGGGCTGTACGTACCTTCCAAAATGCACGAACTGAAAAAGTTTTCGTCCGAAGATTTCATGGAATTAGCCGAAAAATCGTATCAAGAGTTGGCATACGACGTTTTGAGACCGTTTTTGTCGGCTTTCACCGATGAAGAAGTCCGGGAGTGTACCGAAGCGTA